>NZ_MAQZ01000069.1:0-66392 GCF_001756285.1 Frankia sp. CgMI4 | reverse complement strand
CACCGAAACAGCCGACCTGCCCACCACCGCGGACCGGCTACTGACCCTCCTCAACCGCAACGACGGCAACGACGGCTACGACGACGACGTCACCCTCCTCCTCGCCCACGCCCGGCGGGGTCGGCGAGCTCAGACCGAGAGCAGCCCATGCTCCGCGCACCGGGCCGACCAACCCACCGGGGTGACCTGGACGACCATCCGCCGCCGGCAGGCTCGACAGTAGCGGGGTGGCTCCAGCTCGCGGGCCCGCCGGCAGGCCTCGTGGCTGCCCACACTGGCCAACTGACCGCAACGGTCACAAAACGCGGCGTCCATAATGGGCAGCTTAGGACATCGCCCGAGGCATCGGATCTCTCAGCCGCTACCCCGCCGAACAAGGACGATCAGGCGGCGGGGAGCGGCTCGACCACGGCGATCAGGTCACCGTCCTGGACGACGTCGCCCTCCTGCACCGCGATCCGGGCGACCGTCCCGCCGTCCTCGCTGATCACGGGGATCTCCATCTTCATCGAGTCGAGGATCACCAGGGCGTCACCGGCGCTCACCGGGTCTCCCACACCGACGACGACCTTCCAGACGYTGGCCACCATCTCAGCGCGGACTTCCTCGGCCATCAGGCTCCCTTCAGCGGCGGTGAATCTGGCAAGAGCGTAGTGCGCCGAGGCTGTCCGACCAACGTCCCTGGGCCCCGGATGTATCCGGGCCGGCACGCTGGGGCGACGCGACCGCCCGGTGCTGGGACTGTCGCTCATAACACCGCACACTACGCATGTGCTCGTACTTCTGGTGCTGACCCTGCTATGCGGTCTGGGCGTCGGCCTCGCCCGCGGCGGAWCTCTCGGCGCCCTCGCCCGCATCGATGTCTCCCGACCATGGCTGCTCGCCGCGGCGGTCCTGGTGCTCGCGATCGGCCGACTCGTGCCCGCCCTGCACAGCCCGGCGTGGATCGCGGCCGCCGTGGTCACAGCCCTGTTCGCCAGCGCGAACAACCGCCTGCCCGGACTCGGTCTCCTGGTCACCGGTCTCATCTCCAACGCCGCCGTCATCACCGCGAACGGCGGCCAGATGCCGGTGTCGCGGTGGGGGGCCGACCACGCCGGTGTACCGATTTCCGACATCTTGACCTCGGCATTTCACACGCCGGCCGGGGATGGTACGGTCCTGCGCCTGCTCAGTGACATCATCCCGCTGCCCCTGCCCTGGACGCCCGCGGTCGTCAGCGTCGGCGACGTGGCGATCGCCGCGGCGCTGGGACTGTTCGGAACGCTGGCCCCCGTGCGGGCGTGGCGCACGTTGCAGGCCCGCCGCCACGCCAGGGCGGTACAGTCTCCGGCCCAGGGGAACCTCGGCGATGGCTCACCGGATGGGTTCGGCGACGCCGACGAGGACGACGGCCTCGACGGACCCGCCGGTCACCTCCCGTCGGTGCGGACTGGCACGATGACTGCACGTCGAAGCAGAACGGAGGGAGATTCCTGATGGCGAAGAAGAAGCGCAAGCGGCGCGCACGGGCGAAGAACAAGGCCAACCACGGCAAGCGCCCGAACACCTGAGCCACCCGGCGGGCCGTGGCAGCCACGGCCCGCCCCCGGGCTGCCCGATACTCCGTCCGGCCCCAGCTACTCCGGCGGGCCCCAGCTACTCCGGCCGGTACTCGGCGGCGTCGATCTCCACCCGGGCGGCCCGCAGCCGGGCGAGCAGGCTCGCCCGCAGCGACTCGGGCGCCCGCTCCCCGCCGCACTTACGGGCGACGAGCATCTTCACCTCGTGCTCCACCCCGAACTCGCGCAGGCAGGGGGAGCATTCGTCAAGGTGGGCCCGAATCAGATTCTGCTGCCCGCCCTCACACTCACCGTCGAGATACAGAAAAACCGCGTCGAGCACTTTCCGGCAATCGATCTCGTGTGGACCGCCGCAGCTCACGACGCACCGCCCTCGCCGTCGGCGGAACCGGCCGCCACGAGCCCACGGTCCAAGGCGTACTTCTCCAGGGACTTCCGYAGACCCCGGCGACCGCGGTGCAACCGGGACATCACGGTCCCAATCGGCGTACCCATGATCTCCGCGATCTCCTTGTAGGCGAAGCCCTCGACGTCGGCGAGGTACACCGCCATGCGGAAGTCCTCGGGCAGGGCCTGCAGGGCGTCCTTGATGTCACTGTCCGGCAGGTGTTCCAACGCCTCGGTCTCCGCGCTCTTGAGCCCACTGGACGTATGCGACCCCGCCTCGGCGAGCTGCCAGTCCTCCACCTGCTCGGTGGGGCTCTGCAACGGCTGGCGCTGCCGCTTGCGGTACGTGTTGATGAACGTGTTCGTCAGAATCCGGTAGAGCCAGGCCTTGAGATTCGTGCCCGCCTGAAACTGGTGGAAGGCCGCGAACGCCTTGACGAAGGTCTCCTGCACGAGATCCWCCGCGTCGGCGGGATTACGGGTCATGCGCAGGGCTGCCGCATACAGCTGGTCGAGGTAGGGAAGGGCGTYCTGCTCGAAACGGGCGCCTCGCTCCTCGGTGGTCTCGTCGACCAGGATCACTTCCTCACCGTCATGCTCCCCGGCGGCCCACCCCGCGTCCACCACACCTGACCGGGCGACACGCGACCGTCCTTCCAGAGCGGACGATACCCCGGCCAAAGCCGGAGCGCGCATCGGCGCAACGCTCGGCAAAGGCCGGCCGGCGGCGGTCCGCGCCTGCGCGGACCGCCGCCGGCCGGTGCTGCTCCCAGGAGTCATGAAGCCTCCGTGACGTCATCTGGCTGCCGGTTAGCTGTCGGCTGACTGCCCACACAACCGGATCAGCCCGCGGATGATTCCCGCAGCCGGCCCCGCAGCCAGAATGCGCCGACCCGGGCCGCTTCGGCCACGCCCTCGCCGGGCGGACGCGCATCCCGTCGGCGGGTCTGGAAGGAGTGGTCGGCTCCCGCGACGAGATGGATCTCGCGGCCGAGTTCCGGATCGGGCCGCGGTCGCCCGAAGGAGTCCCGCTCACCCTGGACGACGAGCACCGGGACGCCCGCGCCGTCGAGTTCGTCCTGCCGCGACGGCCTGGTTTTGCCTGCCGGCGTGGTTCCCGGTGGCTGGAGCGGGAAGCCGAGGGCGAGCACGCCGCACGCCTCGAGCCCGGCCGCGACCCGCATAGCCACCCGCGATCCCATCGAGGCGCCGGCGAAGGCCAACGGGCGCGGCGGGCCCAGCGCCTCGACCGCGGCGATCGCGACCGCGTCGAGCCGGGCCGGCCGGTCCGGCGCCCGCCGCCCGGCGACGCGGTACGGCATCTCCAGCCGCGCCACCTGCACCCCGACAGAGGTGAGATATGCCGCAAGTTGGACGAAAAGCGGCGTGTCCGTGCCAGTCCCGGCTCCGTGCAGGAAGAGCACCGTCGACTCCGCCGTGCCGGGAACCACCAGCAGCCGTCCGCCGTCCACAGCTGTGGGCGCTCCATCACCCGGGACCTGCCCGGGGTCGGCGGCGGTGGACGGCGAATCCGGTGCGCATCTATCCGCGCGAACAGGGAAGGACACGGCGTGGTCGAGCCTGGAATCTGTCAGACTTCCGCCTTGAGTGTGTGACTTACCTCGCATCATCGCCCCTCGAAGGGTAGGAACGTTTCATGCCGCCTGGCCCCGACGCCGATCCGGGTCCGTCTCGCGGACGAGCGAACACCCTGGTCTGCGAGGCTCCAGCCAACAGTGACGACCCATACTGGGCGTTCTACGAAGAGGTCGCGGCGGTCCAGCTCCGCGAATGGCTGCCGTCCCGGCCCGCGCGGGTGCTCGACGTCTCCGGCCCGCGGGCCCGCTTCGCCCGCCAGATGGTGAGCACCGGCCATCAGGTCGTCCGGGTGGTCACCAGCGCCCTGCCGCCCGATCCGGCAAGCGGTCCCGGAACGCTTCTGCCGGTGGTGGGGGACCCCCGCTCGCTGGACTGGTTCGCTCCCGGTTCCTTTGACGCCGTCCTCGCCGAGGCTCGGGCGCTGTCGTTCTGCCTCGCCACCGAGACCATCCTGGAGGAGATCCATCGGATGCTGCGGCCGGGCGGCCAGCTGCTGCTCTGCGTCGATTCCCTGCTGCTCGGACTCGCCCGGCTCGCCGAACAGCACCGCTGGGCGGAGCTGTCCGACGTCCCGCGGGCGGACGTGGTACTCGTGCCGGCGGAAGACGGAACGATCACCCGGTGTTTCTGGCCCGAGGAACTTCGGGCACTGCTGACCAGCGCAGGGCTCGACGTGGACTGGATCCGCCCGCGCACCGTGCTCTCCGCGGAGGCGGTCAAGCGCGCGGTCGCCGAGGACGTCTCGTGCTTCCCCACCCTGGTACGCACGGAGGTGGAACTCTCCGCCGAGCGTGAGGGTGAGTCCATCGGCATCCATCTCATCGCCTCGGCCCGCCGGTCCGCCTAAGATCCGGCGCGGCGGTCGGTCCACGCGGGCCAGGGGGCGAGGCGTTCGAGGACGGCCGCGATTCCCAGGAGCCGGGCCTCGTCCCCGTGCCGGCCGGCGGGAATCGGGTGTCGGGAATCAGGTGGCGGGAATCAGGTGTCGGGAATCAGGTGTCGGCCGGCGCATGTCACGAGGACGCGGTTGACCCGGGCCGTCGTCCGGCATGCTGTCATGGTGAGCATCCTGACGGGTAGCGAAGCCACCGGAACGCAGTCCGATCYGTGGCCGGCTCCACTCGCACGGCAACCGGTCGAGGCCGTCGTCGCGGTGCCCGGCTCGAAGTCCGGCACAAACCGGGCACTCGTGCTCGCCGCGCTGGCGAACGGAACCTCCCGGCTGCGGGGTGCGCTGCGCTCCCGCGACACCCTGCTGATGGCCGGGGTGCTGAGGACGTTGGGTATCGAAGTATCCACCGAGGGTCCCGACTGGGTCGTCCACGGCCACCCGACACCGAGCGCCGCACCCACCGCGCGCGCGGAGTGCGGAAACGCGGGCACCGTGGCGCGCTTCACCCCGGCACTGGCCACGCTGACCCGCGGCGACGTCGTCTTTGACGGAGACGCGCGGATGCGCGAGCGTCCGCTCACCCCGCTGCTCGGCGCGCTGCGCGAGCTCGGCGCCGAGATCGACGGCGACCGAATGCCCTTCACCGTGCACGGCCGAGGGCGGCTGCGTGGCGGCGAGGTGATCGTGGATGCCTCCCACTCCAGCCAGCTTGTCTCGGGGCTGCTCCTCGCCTCCCCGCACTACGACACCGGGGTGACGGTCGTCCACCGCGGGTCCCGGCTGCCATCGGCTCCCTACCTGGACATGACCGTCGCGGATCTACGGGCCGCCGGTGCCACGGTCGAGGTCGACGCCGTGTGCTCCCCCGCGGCCGGCCCGGTGGCGGACACCCGGCGCTGGCGCGTCGAACCGGGCCGGCCGACCGCCGCGGACCGGACCATCGAACCGGACATGAACAGCGCGGCGGCCTTCCTCGCGGCGGCGGTCGCCACCGGCGGGCGGGTGATGATCTCGGACTGGCCGGAGTCGACCGAGCAGCCCGGCCGGCTGCTGCCCGATCTGCTGGTGGCGATGGGAGGCACGGCCCGGCGCACGTCGGCGGGCCTGGAGATCACCGGCGCCGGTGCCGTCCACGGGATCGACGTCGATCTGTCCGACTTCGGGGAAGCCGCTCCGATACTGACCGCCCTCGCCGTGCTCGCCGACTCGCCGTCACGGCTACGGGGCATCGCGCACCTGCGGCTGCAGGAGACCGACCGGCTGGCCGCCCTGGCCCTCGAACTCGGTCGCCTGGGCGCACGGATCACCGTCGCCGACGACGGGCTGGCGATCAGTCCGGCGCCCCTGCACGGCGCCCGGCTCGACCCGCACGCCGATCATCGGCTGGCGATGGCCTACGCGGTGGTCGGCCTCGTGGTGCCCGGGATCGTCATCGACGACATCGCGACGACCGGCAAGACGGTGCCGGACTTCCCCGAGATGTGGACGGCGATGCTGGACCAATGAGCGGCGCGACGCGACGCCCCCCAGGCCAGGCCGGCTGCCCCCCGGGTCCGACCGACAGCGCCGGCGGCTAGTCCGATGGCCCGCGAGCTGGACGAGGACGACGTCCGGGTCCGGCCGAGCCGGGGATCGCGCCCCCGGACCCGGGACCGGCCCGACCATGCCGAGGCGGTCGCGGCGGTGGTAGTGGGTGTCGACCGCGGCCGGTACACCTGCCGGCTCGACACGATGGCCGACCGCCTGGTCGCGGCCGTGCGCGGTGGGTCGATGCGCCGGACCTCCGTGATAGTCGGTGACCGGGTGGCCCTCGTGGGAGATGTCTCCGGGGCGGCGGGCCTCTTGGCGCGCATCGTCCGCCGCGAGGAACGCACGAGCGTCCTGCGGCGCACCCCCGACGACAGCGATCCGGTGGAACGCCCGATCGTCGCGAACGCCGACGTCCTGGTCATCGTCTGCGCGGTCACCGATCCGCCGCCGCGGCCCGGCCTGATCGACCGATGCCTGGTCGCCGCCTACGACGGCGGGCTCTCCCCGGTCCTGTGCCTGACCAAGACGGATCTCGCGGATCCGGCAGCGCTGGTGGACCTGTACCGCCCACTCGGACTCCCCGTCGTGACCACGCGCCCCGGTGGGGACCTGCGCGCGCTGCTGGAGCTGCTGACCAATCGGGTCAGTGTGCTGTTCGGGCACAGCGGGGTCGGCAAGTCCACCCTGGTGAACCGGCTGGTGCCGGCGGCGGACCGGGCGATCGRCGAGGTCAACGCCGTGACCGGCCGCGGCCGGCACACCTCGTCGGCCGCTGTCGCACTGCGGCTGCCCCAGGGGGGCACTGTCGTGGACACCCCGGGTGTCCGGTCGTTCGGGCTCGGCGCGGTGTCCCCGGACCGCGTGCTGCGCGCCTTCGAGGACCTCGCCGCGGCCGCCGCGCACTGTCAGCCCGGATGCCAGCACCTGGCGCCGTCCCCCGACTGCGCCCTGGACTCGGCGGTGCGGGACGRCCATGCCGACGCCGCCCGGCTGGCGAGCCTGCGCCGGCTGCTCGGCACCCGCGGAGCCTCACCTTGATCGCAATAGATCGGGAGATTGGTCACACTAACCCCGCCACCTGGTGTCCGGCGCCCGGGACCACCGACGCGCGGTGGGGCTCGGCTCGTAGTCTCGCAGGCGTGACCCCGCCTAACCCCGCATCCGTGAGCATCGAACCGACCGCGRACTCCGACACCGTCGCCATCGCCGACGATCTGGCCCTCGCGCTCAGCCTCGCGGACGCCGCCGACCGGATCACTCTTTCCCGATTCCAGGCAGTAGACCTGCACGTCGAGTCGAAGCCGGACAACACCCCGGTCTCCGACGCCGACACCGCCGTCGAGTCCATGATCCGCAAACGGCTCGCCGTGGCCCGGCCGGGCGACGCCGTGCTCGGCGAGGAGGAGGGTCTCGTCGGATCGGGCGCCCGCCGGCGCTGGATCCTGGACCCCGTTGACGGCACCAAGAACTTCGTGCGCGGCGTGCCCGTCTGGGGCACCCTGCTCGGACTCGAGGTGGACGGCGAGATGGTCGTCGGGGTCGCGAGCGCCCCGGCGATGAGCCGACGGTGGTGGGGAGCCCGGGGCACCGGCGCCTTCACTCGCGACGCCACCGGCGACACCCGTGCCCTGAAGGTCTCCTCGGTCACCAGCCTGGGTGACGCCTTCCTGTCCTTCGCCTCCGTCGAGGGCTGGCAGACCGCCGACCGGCTGGAGGAGTTCCTCCACCTCGCCGGCCAGGTCTKGCGGACCCGCGCCTACGGCGACTTCTGGTCGCACATGATGGTCGCCGAGGGCGCCGTGGACCTCGCCTGCGAGCCCGAGGTGTCGCTCTGGGACATGGCCGCGCTCCAGGTCATCGTCGAGGAGGCCGGTGGCCGGTTCACCGACCTGGGCGGGCGCCGGGGGCCGGGACACGGCACGGTGCTCACCACCAACGGGCATCTCCACAACGTCGCGCTGCAGTCGTTCAACGGCTCTTCATGATCGGTTTTGCGCATCGTGGTTCTCCCGCCCCCGGCCAGCGGGAGAACTCCCTGCCCGCGTTCCGTCGCGCTCTGGCCGGCGGGGCGAGTGGGCTGGAGTCGGACGTCTGGCTCGCCGCCGACGGCGTTCCGGTCCTGCATCATGACGGTGTGTTCGGCCCGCCCGGGCGGCGTCGGCGGATTCCCGACCTGACCGCCGACCGCCTGCCGGGGTGGCTGCCAACCCTCGCGGAGTTCTACGCGCAGCTGGGTACGTCCTTCGAGTTCAGTCTTGATCTGAAGGGCCCGCCGGGCAGCTGGGCGGACGCGGCGGCGGCCGTCGTCACCGTCGCCCGCGAGGCCGGTGGCGGCGAGGCCGCGAGGCGGCTGTGGCTGTGCGGCGGGCTCACGGACCTAGCGAAATACCGACCGCTGGATGACGACGTCCGGCTGGTGAACTCGACGTCGATCCGCGACATCGTCACCGGCGGCGGAATGACCGCGTACGGCGATGAACTCCGGGCCGTCGGAGTCACCGCCCTCAACCTGCGCGCGCGTGAATGGACCCCACCACGGGCCGGCATCGTCGGTGTTCTCCACGACCTGGGTATCGCCGTGTTCGGGTGGGATGCRCAACGAACAACCACACTGACCCGGCTAGCCGGCTACGGGCTCGATGCGGTCTACARTGACCATCTACGCCGGCTGGTACGCGTGACGGGTGCCACCCGGGCATAGCCAGCAGAGGTGCCCGGTGACGCGACTGTCGTAGGTGCGCCAAGGTCAGACGAATTGGGTAGTCAACCAGGCGAAGTCGTTGATTCAGTTGTGCGCAGCGTGACGCGACTCCGGCACACCGTCATATCACTGCTGGTTAGGATAGCGCCGTGCAAGCTATAGCCGGCGTCGCCCTCGRTCACCAGGGAAAGATCGGTTCCCCGAACCTGCGGATTGACCACGAAAGGGATAACACTCACTCCCGCGCCGRCAGCCGACGATGGCGCATCGTGGCACTTTCTTGACACCGGGATGGCGGGAGGCTRCACTCAGTCCTCCTCGGCGACTTTCAGCATCTGCTCYGGAAACCCGGTGCGTTCCGCCACATGCTCGACGGAGTATCCCTGTCGTAGCAGGTCACGAGCCTGTTCCAGGGTCCAGCCCCGACCGGGGTCGACCCGACGGACAACTACCTCACTCGCCTGGCGCCGTTCCTGGGGCCAGCTGAGTCGTGCACGGCGTGCCAAGGGTCGACCTCCGAGATTTGAGAGGACTTTGGTGTTACGCCACCAAGGATAGGCCATATTGACGTCGGCCTGCCCGTTGAACTCCACGATAGCGGGTGCCGACCAGTTAATGCAGACCCGCGCCGGAAGACAGCGCATCACGCGAAGACTCTGGCCCGAACAGGCGGCACGCCAAGAGGTACGAGAGTCCTTGATCCTCGGCTGGCCGGATCCATCGGTGACCGGGAAGACCTTCCGCGAGAGCGGTTCAGCCGAGAACGGCACCGACGCATCTCACCGGGTGACTTCCCGCAAGGCATGGCTATGGATGGCCAACCGGGTCGTGGATGCATAGCGGCTCCGCTCCGATGCGACGGGTCACCTCGGTGAACGTATAACGGCGGATCCCGGCCCCGCGGTGGCCGGYAGCCGTGCCCGTTTATCGGCTCCGGGTGAGGCCACGACCCGCGGCTTCCGCCGGGGCCGAACGCGCGCCCGACGGCTGGACGGCGGGCGCGGACACTTCCGTGGTCCTGGTCGAGCGGCCGTGCTCACGCAGCATCGTCCGCCACTGCTGCGGGGAGTGACTCGCCGGCCGGGTGGTCGCCAGAAAATCCTCGAGAACCGCCCGGAAGCGTTCGGGGTCAGTGTGATGGGGGAAATGCCCGGCACCGGAAAAGATCTCCAGGCGGCTCCCCGGCATCGCCTCGTGCGCCATCCACGCGTGCTCAACCGGGATGACGGCATCCCGGTCACCCCAGACGATCAGCGAGGGCATCCCGGCGGCGAGGTAGCACCGGTCCAGCATCGTGATGGACTGCCCACGCCCGTCCACCGCCGACCGTAGCGTGCGCAGGAACGCCGCCCGCGCGGTGGGTACGCCCAGCGAGTCGAAGACGTTCAGGAGATCGTCGGCGTCCCGCCCGAGATCGGTGTGCAGCAGGCGCAGCGCGTGCATTCCGGCCCAGYCGGCGACCCGCACCGGCGGCATGCCGATCAGGGAAAGCACCGCCCCGGCTCCGGGCACGGCCGCCGCCCGCAGCGCGGGATGCAGGTGCGGCCCGACCCCGCCGGTGGCGACCAGCACCAACCGCTCGCAGCGCTCCGGGAACTGGTAGGCGAACTGCATGGCCACCCCGCCGCCCAGCGAGTGTCCGACGACCGTGGCGCGCTCGACTCCGAGGATGGTGAGCAGGTCACGCATGCCGCACGCGTAGCCGGCCACCGAGTAGTCACCGCGCGGTTTGTCCGACTCGCCGTGTCCCAGCAGGTCGGGAGCGATGACGGTGTGCCGGCGGGCCAACTTCGGGATGATCGAGGCCCAGGTGCGCGCGTTGTCCCCGATGCCGTGGATGAGCAGTAGAACCGGCCCGCGCCCGGCCCGCAGATAGCACCGCCGGTACCCGTGGACCGTGACGAAGCGGGAGGTCAGCGGGCCCACCCGGGGCACGCCATGGGCACGGCCGCCCCCGGTGCTCGTCGTCCCGTCTGCCGATGCCACGACCGAGGCTGGATTCTTCCTCACTCGCCACCACCCACCCGCGACTCGCCGCCACCCACCTGCCCCCGCTCGAAGCACACCATCCTACTTCCACGGCCTACCCCGGGAGCCGGCCCGGGACTCGTACCCGCCTCCCCGCGCCCGACCGCTTCTGACCTGGTGGTCAGAACCTGATGGTCAGAATTCGATGTTGCTCATCACATGCTTGATCCTGGTGTAGTCCTCCAGGCCGTAGACCGACAGATCCTTGCCGTACCCGCTCTTCTTGAACCCACCGTGCGGCATCTCCGCCACGAGCCGGATGTGCGTGTTGATCCATACGCAGCCGAAGTCCAGCCGGCGGGCGACCCGCAGGGCCCGGCCGTGATCGCGGGTCCAGACGCTGGAGGCCAGGCCGTATTCGACCCCGTTGGCCCAGGCAACCGCGGTGTCCTCCGAGTCAAACCGCTGCACCGTGATGATCGGGCCGAACACCTCGGACTGGATGARCTCGTCGTCCTGGCGCAGACCCGAGACGACCGTGGCCGGGTAGAAGTAGCCCGCCCGGTCCAGCGGAGCACCRCCGGCGAGCACCTCGGCATGTTCAGGTGCCCGCTCCACGAAACCGCTCACCCGGGCCAGTTGGCCCGCGTTGTTGAGGGGCCCGTAGTCGACGTCGGGCTCCTCCGGCGATCCAGTCGCGGTCTTCCCGGCCGCCTCGGCCAGGGCGGCTGCGAGCTCGTCGTGGACGCCCGGCGCGGCCAGCACCCTGGTCGCCGCCGTGCAGTCCTGGCCGGCGTTGAAGTACGCGGCCTCGGCRATCTGCCGCGCCACCACCGCCGGATCCACGTCGTCGAAGACGATGACCKGCGCCTTGCCCCCGAGTTCGAGGTGCACCCTCTTCAAGGAGTCCGCCGCGGCCCGGGCGATCTCCATCCCGGCCCGCACGCTGCCGGTCACCGAGACCATCGCCGGGCCCGGATGGGCCACCAGCGCGCGTCCGGTGTCACGATCACCACACACCACGTTGAGCACGCCGGGCGGGAGGAACTCCGCGGCGATCTCGGCAAGCAGCAGGCTGGACGCCGGGGTGGTGTCGGAGGGCTTGAGCACGACGGTGTTGCCCGCCGCGATCGCCGGCGCGACCTTCCAGACCGCCATCATCAGCGGGTAGTTCCAGGGCGTGACCTGGGCACAGACCCCGATGGGCTCGCGGCGGACATAACTGGTGTACCCCGCCAGGTACTCGCCGGCCGACCGGCCCTCGAGCAGCCGCGCGGCCCCGGCGAAGAACCGGATCTGGTCGGCGGACGGCCCGACCTCCTCGTCCACGGTGAGCCGCAGCGGTTTGCCGGTGTTCGCGCTCTCCACCGCCGCGACCTCGTCGGCCCGGTCCTCCAGCGCGTCGGCCACCCGCAGCAGTGCCCGGGACCGCTGCGCGGGCGTGGTGTCCCGCCAGCCCTCGAACGCCGCGCTCGCGGCCGCCACGGCCGCGTCGACGTCGGCCGGCCCCGACCGGGGTGCCTGCGCCAGCAGGTCCGCCGTCGACGGGTTCAGGATGGACATTGTCTCGCCATCGACGGCCGGGGTGGAGACGCCACCGATGAGATTGGCGAAGATCGCATCCATGTCTCTGTCCCTCCTGGGGGATCGGGCCGGCTCAGCCGACGAGGTCCCGGGCCATCTGGTCGAGGCTGTCGAGGTAGCGGTCGACATCGGCGTCGGTGTGCTGCACCGACAACGTCCACTCCTCCTCGCGCCCGGGCGCCATGAGGACGTTGCGGTTGGCGTTGTAGAGCCAGGCCAGTTCGGGCAACTCGGCGTTCTGGTGCGCCATGAACGAGGTGTAGTCACGGATCGGGGCGTCGGTGAAGTGCACGCATCCCTTCGAGCTGATGCCGACGGTGTAGCCGGGAATKCCGTGCCGGGTCAGGATCTCGTCGCAGCCGGYGGTCAACCGGCCACCCAGCCGATCGAGGTGGGTGTAGGCGTCGGGAGTGAGCACCTCGAACAGGCTCGCCCGGGCGGCGGCCATGGTCAGCGGGTTGCCGTTGTACGTGCCGACCTGTTTCACCCGGTCCGAGGCCACGGCCTCCATCAGTTCCGCCGTCGCRCCGATCGCCCCGGACGGCAGCCCGCCACCGAGCGCCTTGGYCAGGGTCACCAGGTCCGGGCGCACGCCGAACCTCTCGGTGGCCCCACCGGCCGCCACGCACAGCCCCGTCTTGACCTCGTCGAAGATCAGGATAACCCCGTACCGGGAGGTGATCTCCCGGACCGCCGCCAGGTAACCGGGCTCCGGCAGGACGACGCCGAGGTTCATCATCGCCGGCTCCATGATCACACAGGCGGGCAGGCGTCCCTCGGCGGCGAGCGCGGCGATCCRCCGCTCCATCGCCGGAGCGTCGTTGAAGGGGACCGGCACCGTGAGGTCGACGACCACCCGGGGGATCCCGGCACCGTAACCCAACGAGTTCATGTTCTCGGCCGGACCGATGTCGTCGTACGGGGTCCCGATCGACACCATCACGTAGTCGTGGTGCCCGTGGTACGAACCGAAGATCTTGACGATCGTGTCGCGGCCGGTGACGCCGCGGGCGATGCGGATCGCGTCCATCGTCGCCTCGGAGCCGGAGTTGACATAGCGCCACTGCGGCAGGCCGAAGCGGCGGGCCAACTCCTCGCTGACCACCACGCAGTCCTCGGTGGGCATCGCGAAGTGCGTACCGAGCGCCAYCCGCTCGGTCACGGCCCGCACGATCGCCGGGTGGGCGTGCCCCTGCACCATCGAACCGAACCCGTTGTGGAAGTCGGAGTACTCGTTGCCGTCGACGTCCCAGACCTTCGACCCGAGACCGCGGGTGAGGTAGATCGGCCAGGGATCACGCACCTGGTAGGACGACGGCACCCCGGAGGTCATCGACCGCACCGCCCGCGCATGCAGCGCCTCCGAGCCCCGGGTGCGGACGTCGAGGCGGGCGGACTCGCGCGCGGCCAGCTCCGCGACCCTGGCCCGCGCAACGACCCGGGTCACACCGCTCCCGGAGGCAGTCATATTCGACACTAGCCACGCATCCTTTCCACCGATCAGCCACTGAAAGCGTAGCCTGATCGGCAGCTTGACGATGGAATCCGTCGAAGATTGCGTGGATAAGGATCGCTTCCCAGTTCACTCATCGACGGCCATACGATGGCAGCAGGGGCAGGCCAGCGTGAACGGGCGTGGGGAACCGCCACGGAGGACCGAGGAGGACGCCGGGTGCAGTCGCGACGGTCGCCCGGCCAGCGACTTAGCTCCGATACCCTGCTGGACGATGTCAACAAGGCCATCATCGAGCAGCTGCAGCAGGACGGCCGGCGGTCCTACGCGGCCATGGCGGCGGCGGTCGGGCTCTCCGAGGCGGCCGTGCGCCAACGGGTGCAGCGTCTACTCGACGCCGGCATCATGCAGATCGTCGCCGTCACCGACCCGCTCCGGGTGGGCTTCCACCGGGAGGCGATGATCGGGGTGCGGGTCACCGGGGACACCCGCGTCGTCGCCGACACGATTGCCGCGCTGCCCGAGGTCGATTACGTCGTCCTGACGGCCGGATCCTTCGATCTCATCGTGGAGATCGTCGCCGAGAACGACGAGCACCTGCTCGAACTGATCAACGAGCAGATCCGCGCCCTGCCACAGGTCCTCGCCACCGAGACGTTCGTCTACCTGCGGCTGGTCAAGCAGACCTACACGTGGGGAGCACGCTGAAACGTCCGGACGCCGACAGCGCGGGCCGCCGGGCGCGGAGGGGAAGCCGGGCCGGGTCGAACATCGATAGGGCGCAGAACCTGCCGACGGGCCGACGGGCGCGGCGACGCGGGCGGGCATGCGGTTCGGGGGTGTCACCGTTTGTACCGCCGACGGGAACAACCAAGCGGCCACAACAAGAGTCCAACATATGCAACGAACGTCAAATATCTCGGCCCGGACACACGATGGGGTGAACATGGCGCTGGTCCACCATGACCCGCAGGACGGCATTATGGTTACCCGGATCGGGCAGGCGGAGATAACGGTACGTCCCGAGCCACCGGCGAGCGCCGGGAAGGCTCCGGTCATCCTGCTCCGGTTGGATGCGCCCATGCTCGACACCCTTGCCGCGGCCTACCTGGATCCGGACGAGGCCCGCCGGCTGGCCCAAGCGCTGATGCGGGCGGCCGAGGCGGTGCGTCCGGCAAGCCCGTGGCGAACCCCGGGAACCACCCCCCGCTGATCCCGGAACGGGCCCCGCCGCGGGAGAACCCGCCGCCGACGGCCGCCATGCCGGGGCGGCTCCCGGGCCACCACTGTGCGTCCCGGGCTCGGACGACCGCCAATCCGGGCCCCGCGCCGCCGGGCGTCGGCGCGCATCCCGGCCGGGCGCCCGGGTCGCCAACCGGCGGAAGGAGCGGACGGATTCCGATGAAAACGGCCCGTGATACGGCCCGTGATAATGATGCATGCCTGCCTAAATGCGAAAGTACCCTCGGAAAAACTTTCCGAGGGTACTTTCGACTGGTAGCGGGGACAGGATTTGAACCTGTGACCTCTGGGTTATGAGCCCAGCGAGCTACCGAGCTGCTCCACCCCGCGTCGGTGTGTCTTCACTATACAGGGCCGCCATCGGCGGCTGTCAAATCGATGGCGGCCCCAATTTCGGAACTTTCGGGACTAGCCGGGCGCCGGGGCGGCCCGGGCCCCCGGTGGACCGGGAGTGTCGCCGCCGGCCACGGTCGCCGAAGGAGACGGAGCCGGTGGTTTGGCTGCCGGTGACGCGGGGACCGGTGACGCGGGCACCGACGCACCGGCCCGTGTCGCCGTGGCAGCGGGCGGTGTCGCCGCCGGACTCGACAGAGTACGCAGGCGACCCAGCGCATCAGCCAGCTCGCTCTGGGCCTTCCCGTAGGCGGTGAAGTCCGGCGGGCTCTTGCGCAGAGCGTCCTGCCCCGCCTGGTAGGCGCGGTCGGCGTCGCCCACGGCGTCCTGCAGCGCGGTCTGCCCCGGCGGCGGGACGCYGGCCCCGCCCTGCCCGGATCTGGGAGCCGGCGTGCCGTCCTGACCGGCGTCCGTGGTCGTGGCCCCGATGCCGGCCCCGGCCGCCGCGGCACCGGCACCGGCACCGAAGACCTTGTCCAGGGCCTCACCCAGCGAGGCACCGAAACCGATGCGGTCGCCGAAGGCCGTGGCGACCCCCTGCAGGGTCGGGTAGCCGGTGCTCCCTCTGGCCTGGACGTAGTAGGGCTCGACGTAGAGCAGGCCGCCGGCCAGGGGCAGGGTCAGCAGGTTGCCCTCGATCGTGGTCGCTCCCCCGCTGCGCCATAGCGACAGCTGTTTGGCCACGTCGCCGTTGCCCTCGATGGCGTTCTGCACCTGGACCGGACCGTTGATCGTGTTCCCCGCCGGYAGTTTGAGCAGGGTGAACCGGCCGTAGTTGGCGGGGTCACTGGACACCGCCATGTACGCCGCGAGCTTCGAGGACCGGGCGGAGATCAACGGTGAGGTGAGGTTGTAGGACGGGTCTTTGCGCCCGGGAAGCTGGCTGTAGACGTAGAACGGCGGCTGGGGTTGCCCGCTTCCATCCGGCGAGTCGGACACATCCCAGAAGTCCTCCTGGGAGTAGAAGTCCCGCGGGTTGGAGATGTGGTACTGCCCGATCAGATCGCGCTGGACCTTGAACAGGTCCTCCGGATAACGCAAGTGTGCTCGGAGGGACGGCGGGATGTCACTCTTCGGCTTCACCGTGTCCGGGAACGCCTTCATCCAGGTCCGTAGCACCGGGTCGGACTCGTCCCAGGCGTAGAGGGTGACGGTGCCGTTGTAGGCGTCCACCGTCGCCTTCACCGAGTTACGGATGTAGTTGACCTGGTTCGAGGCCTGCCGGGTGCGGTTGCCACTCTGGGTGGTCACCGAGTCGGCGGTCACGTCACCCAGGGTGCGCCGGGCGGAGTAAGGATAGCCGTCGGAGGTTGTGTAACCATCGAGAATCCAGGTCACCCGGCCATTGACGATCGCCGGGTACGGGTCTCCGTCGAGGGTGAGCCAGGGCGCTGCCTTRCTCACCCGGTCCCGCGGGTTTCGCTCGTCCAGGATCCGGGAGTTCTTCGTGATGTCACCGGAGAGCAGGATGTTCTTCTCCCCGAACCGCAGCGCGAACAGCGCCCGACGGAAGGTCGAGCCGATCGAGACCCCACCGTCGCCCTGGTAGGTCGTGGTGACCTGGGTTTCTCCCGGCCCCGGCCCATCGATCTCCATCTGCCTGGTGCCGACGATGGAATACGACGGCGACATCTCCCCGAAGTAGACCCGGTTCTCCTTGATACCGAAGGTACCGTCCTGCGGGAAACCGCTCACGCCGTGATCGAAGTCGGGGCGCCCCACGTCGACGGTGTTCGACGGCGCCGCGACAAATCCCTTGCCGTGGGTATAGGTCAGGTGCTCGTTGATCCAGTTGCGCTGCTGCGTTCCCAGCCCGGCCTGGTTCAGCTCCCGCACCGATACCACGTAGTCCTGGGTCGTCGACTTCTTGTCCGCCCCTGTGACGGTGTACCGGTCGACGTCGAGCGTCGGCGGGAAACCATAGTAGCCGCGGAACTGCTGGAGCTGCTGGAACGTCCGGGAGAGTTTGCTGGGGTCGAGTAGACGGATGTTGGGGACCGTGCCGGTGTCGGCGGCGACCTGCTGGGCGGTGACGTCGGTGCTGGCGGCATAGTCCTGCGGCTCGACGTCCTGGATGCCGTAGGCGGCCCGGGTCGCCGCGATGTTGCGCGCGATGTAGGGCTCCTCGCGGGTCGCCTCGTTCGGCCGGACCTGGAACTGCTGGACGATCGCCGGGTAGATCCCGCCGATCACCACCGAGGACAGGACAAGGATGCCCGCGCCGAGCAGCGGCAGCGTCCAGCCCCGCTGGAAGATGTTGTAGATGAACAGCACCGCGCAGGCCAGCGAGATGAACAGCAGGATCAGCTTCGCCGGCAGCACGGCGTGCACATCGGTGTAGGACGCACCGGTCCCCACCCCGCGCGAGGAGAACACCGAGCCGAACCGGTCGAGGTAGTACGCCCACGCCTTAAGCAGGGCGAGCAGCCCGAGTAGCACCGAGATGTGCGCCTTCGCCGCCGGGGTCACCCGTTCCCCCGTGGTCTGCATCCGGATTCCGCCGAACRGGTAGTGGGTCAGCAGGGTGACGAGCAACGACAGCAGCACCGCGGTCAGCAGGAAGCCGAGCAGGAACCGCTGGAAGGGATAGCTGAACGCGTAATAGCTGATATCCCGGTGAAACTGCAGATCAGGGGTCCCGAAAGACTCGCCGTTCACCCACAGCAGCCACGTCCGCCACTGGCCGGCGGCGGAYAGGCCCGCGGCCAGGCCGAACAGCGTCGTGACCGCGAGCAGGATCAGCAGCATATACGGCTCGATCACCGACCGGTAGCGTTCCAGGTTCTGCTGCTCGGTCGACAACGGCCGAAGCGGCGGCCGTAGCCGGTACGCAAGTACGATGTTGGTCCCGACGATGATCGCCATTACCACGCCGAAGAGGACGAACAGCAAAATCCGGGTGTAGAGGACAGTGGTGAACACCCTGCTGAAGTCGATCGAGCGGTAGAACAGCAGGTCAGTGTATAGCCGGGTGAAGATGGCGATGATCGTAATCGCGAGGACGATGACAAGCAGCACCGGCACGAGCACCTTGGTGCGGGTYAGCACCGGGCGGCGACTGGTGGTTGCCACAGGTTCCTCCGTGCGTCGGTGATTCGGTGATTCGGGGCGCGTACCGSCCTAGTACGGCAACCTACGCCAGGGGCTCTGGGGGAGATCGGAGAGGATGGGTCGGTGAACAGCCCGAACATCACGGAGTTGACCTCCGTCGTACTCGAGGTCGAGCGGCACGTCGCCGATTCCGGGTGGGATCAGCCCAGCCAGGTCTACGCGCTGGCCGACACCGCCGACCTGCTGGCGCGAGAACCCGCGCTGGCCCCCCACATCGGAGACTCCCCGCCTGGGTCGCTGACCCCGGTCGAGCAGGAACCGCTGCCGGTGGGGCGGCTCGACGAGGTGCTGGCGGGGATCGGATGGCCGCCGGAGGTGCTCGGATGCGTGCTGGTCACCGAGCTTGTCGTCCTGCCGCCCAGCGCGGAGGAGGAGGCTCCGTACTCCGATCACGAGATCGAGTACTGGGCGGCGAACCATCCCGAACGCCAGGACGTCCGCCTCGCCGTCGGGGTCACCCGCAGCGGGCTGCACGCGTCCTGCCTGCGAGTCCGCGGGGACGACGAACTCGTCATCGATCCGGATCTGGCCGACAACCTCGTCGACGGACTGCTCGCGACCTTCCAGTGAGTCGACCCGGCGGGCGGCGGCGCACGGCAGCCGCCCGCCCTCTTCCGGCGCCACCGGGCACAACGGCGCCACCGGGCACGCGGATGGCGCATGGCACGCGGATGGGGCGCGCTCAGCAGGAGGGCACCGCCGCGGCCGGATTCGTCCGGAGGGCGTCGACGGCCTTCAGCGCGCCCGCCAGCGATTCCACCTTCACCAGGCGCGGACCGCCGGAGTCGATCGCGCGGGCGTCACCGCAGTTCCCCGCGGGGACCAGGAAGATCGATGCCCCGGACGCCCTGGCCCCGAGGATCTTCTGCTGGATACCGCCGATCGGTCCCACCTCACCGGCGGAGGTGATCGTCCCGGTGCCAGCAATGATCTTTCCTCCGGTCAACGCGCCGGGGGTGAGAAGGTCCACGATGCCCATCGCGAACATCAGCCCGGCACTCGGCCCGCCGACATCGGAGATGCGGATACGAACCGTGAACGGGTAGGTCCGCTTCTCCGTCGTGGTGACACCGATCATGGCACGAGCGGGGTCGTCGGTGGCGGCCCGGGTCGTGACGGTGGCCRTGGCCGTCTTTCCGTCGCGCCGATAGGTGACCGTCACAGGATGGCCCGGAGCCACCTTCCCGATCTGCCGGCGCAGCTCCTCCTGGTTGGCCACGGCCATCCCACCGACCTGCACGATCACATCGCCCGGCATCAGCTTGCCGGTGGCCGGGGAGCCCGTGGGGACCCCGGCGACCGCGACCGAACGGCCGGTGGGCGCGATACCGAGCTGCGCGAGCGCTGCCGCGGTCGCCTGGTCCTGTGAGTCGAGCATCGCCTGCGCGTTCTCCTGCTGGATCTGCTCCTGGCTCGAACCGGGCGGCCTGATCAGCTCGCTGGGGACCACCGCCCGGTCGGAGTCGGACCAGTCCCGCAGCGCGGTGACGAGGTTGAGCCGGGGCGTCTCCTCGACCGTGGTCAGTTCGAGCTTGCCGGCGGTCGGATAGGTCCGCCGGCCGTCCACGGTGATCAAGGACGTCCCGTCAACGCTGCCGAGGGTGTCGGTGACCGGCCCGGGGGCCAAGGTGACGAACGGTACCGGCATCCACAGCCCCGCGACCACGAGAACCAAGGCCAGTACCGACGCGACCACGAGGGTCTGGGTGCGCCGGACCATGCTCGCAGTCTATGTATCAGGGCTCACGACCCTCGTCCCGGCGTCCGGGAACCGAGGTTCGCCACGACGGTCCGGGGTTGCGATGATCGACACCGAAAGGCATTCGGTGGCCCGAAAGGCGCGGCGGAAGGCCGTGGCAGAGTCCGGAAGGCCGCGCGGCGGGCCGGGAGGTGGGGAGTAAAGAACGAGATCGAAAGCACGGCCGAGGGACTCGAAGGACCACTCGGTCCTGAACCGCCGTCCGGCGGCCGGTGAGACGCCCCGGCCGCCGGACGGAAACGGTCAGATGGACTCGGGCGGCGGCGCCGTGTGTCTCGCGGACAACGGCGCCCCGGCCGAGGCGGACCGCCCGGGATGACCGGGATGACCGGGTTCGTCAAGGGCGGTAACGGTACGAACCTCGTGCTGGGCGGGGATCGGTCGGGCCAGCGCGGCCATACTGCGCCGATAGCCCTCAATCGTGATCATGGCTTCGGAGGTGCGGTCGGGACGGCTGCGTAGGGTGACCCACGCAAGAGTTATGAGCACGGCGACGGGGGGGATCAACAGGAACCACATGGGAGCCTCGACGTCGAGACGGGCAAGAAGATGACTTATTTCTATCGTAGGGTGCCCCGATCAGCAGGCGCCTACCCATTCCGCCGCGCCATCCGCAAAAATCTGGTGTTTCCAAATGGGAACCTGCTCCTTGATGTCATCGATCAGACGACGACAGGCGGCAAAAGCCTCCGCCCGGTGGGCCGCGCCGACCGCCACGATCACGGCGGTGTCCCCGACGGCGAGGTGACCGGTACGGTGGACCACCGCGACGGCCAGCACCGGTGCGGTCGCGGCGACGTCGCCGGCGACCCGGGCGATCTCCGTGCCGGCCCGGGGATGCGCCTGATACGTCAGGTCGGTCACCCCGCGGCCCTGGTCATGGCCCCGGACAGTGCCCACAAACAGGGCAATCCCCCCCACGCCAGGGGACCGCACAGCGGCCATGCACTCGTCCACCGACAGGACGCCGTCCCGGATCTCCGCGAGCGTCACCCGCGCGACCGGGTCCGGGTCCGGCACGGACGGCACGGACGGCACGGACGGCACGGACGGCACGGACGGCACGGACGGCACGGACGGCACGGACGACGGAGGTGGCGCGGGCGGGGCGGGCGCGATCGGCGGGGCCCCCGCCGGAGAACACGTCGGTTCCACAGCTACGACCGTAACGGTCGGGGCCAGCGCCGTTTCGCCCGTCGGGCAGAAAACGCATTACCGTGGGTTCATGTGCCAACCGTGCGTGCGACTGCCCGCCTCCCGAGGAGGCTACGGCCGATGAGTGGCAACTTCCCGTTCGGCTTCACGCCCGCTGGCGGCGGCGACGAGCCCCGGCCCCCCTTCGGTGGCGGCGCCCCGTTCTTTGCCGAGCTCGAACGGCTGCTGTCCTGGCATGGCGGTCCGGTCAACTGGGAGCTGGCCCGCCAGGTGGCCGTCAGGTCCCTCGGCGACACCGACTCCGCGGTGTCCACGGCCCAGCGGGAGCCGGTGAGCGAGGCGATACGGATCGCCGACGTCTGGCTCGACGCGGTGACCTCGCTGCCGGCCGGAGCCACGGCGGCGCAGGCCTGGTCGCGGCAGGAGTGGATCGAGAAGACCCTGCCGGTCTGGCAGACCCTCTGCGACCCGATCGCCACGAAGGTCGCCGAGGCGATGCGCACTGGGATCTCCAGCGGGCTGAACCACCTCGGTGGTGGCGGGATCGAGCTGCCGAGTGAGCTGCGCGGCGCGCTGCCCCCGGGACTCGACCTCAGCGGGCTGATGGCCACCGGCGGCCCGATCATGCAGATGATGGACCGGGTCGGCGGGATGCTGTTCGGCGCCCAGGTGGGGCAGGCGATCGGCACCCTGGCCGCCGAGGTCGTCTCCTCCACTGAGGTCGGGCTGCCACTCGGACCGGTCGGGACCGCCGCCCTGATCCCGGCGGGTGTCGTCGCCTTCGGTCAGGGCCTGGAGATCCCCGAGGACGAGGTCCGCATCTACCTGGCGCTGCGGGAGGCCGCGTCCAGCCGGCTGTTCGCGCACGTCCCCTGGCTACGCGCCCACGTCCTGGGCGCGGTGGAGGAGTACGCCCGCGGCATCGCGGTGGATACCGAGGCCGTCGGACGGGTGATGCGGATGGTCGACCCGACGGCGTTGATGAACCCTGAACGGCTGTCGGAGGCGCTCGGCGAGGACGTGTTCAGCGACGCCACCACCCCCGAGCAGAAGGCCRCGCTCGCCCGTCTCGAACTGATCCTCGCGCTGATCGAGGGCTGGGTCGATCATGTGACGGACGCCGCGGCCACCGGTCATCTGCCGGCCGCGGGCAAACTGCGCGAGATGGTGCGGCGCCGTCGCGCCGAAGGCGGTCCGGGCGAGCAGACCTTCGCCACGCTGGTCGGTCTCTCCCTGCGGCCACGCAAGCTGCGGGAGGCCGCCGCCCTGTGGGAGGCGGTACGGGAGGCCCGGGGTCACGAGGGTCGCGACGCGCTGTGGGCGCATCCCGATCTGCTGCCCACCGCGGCAGATCTCGCCGCCCCGGAGGCGTTCGTGTCCGGCGCGTCGTCGAGCGCGCTCGACGACCCGATCGGTGAAATCGAGAAACTCCGCGGCGCCCCACCCGCCGATGGCGGATCCGACGGGCCGGACAACCCGGACAGGTAACCCGGACGGACCAGTGATGATCCACAGTTTCGTCCACAGCACGTCCACAGCGATCCACGGGTGTTCATCCTTCGCCGGTCGGACGTGCCACGCTGAGGATCCGCCGGTCGCCGTGACCGGCCCGTCCTGGTCCGATTCCCCGGCCTCAACCGGCCGGCGGGAACACCCGGAGGATCCATGCGCCCGATCCTCAAGCCGGGCCTGCGCCGGCTCTGGCACAACAGCTCCACCCTGCAGCTCGGTATCGACACCGCACGCGCCGTCATCCTCGCCGACCTGGCCCCGTCGGACGCCGCCCTGCTCGACGCCCTCGACGGCAGCCGCACGCTGGAGCAGCTGCGTCTCGATGGCACTCCCGCCGGCCGGGTCCTGCTCGACCTGCTCGCCGAGGCCGGTCTGCTGGACGACGCCACGGCGCCTCCCGGTGCGGCACCGCTGCCCGCGGTCGAGCATGACCGTCTGTCGCCCGACCTGGCGGCGCTGTCCCTGGTGTCGGAGGATCCGGCCGGTGCCCGCCGGGTCCTCGCCACCCGCCGGGCGATGCGGGTCCTCGTGCGCGGCGCCGGTCGCGTCGGTGCTCAGGTCGCGGCCCTGCTCGCCGCGGCCGGGATCGGTCGGGTCGTCATCGACGATCCCGAGGTGACGACCGCCGCCGACGTCTCCCCGGGCGGCCTGCGCCTCGACGACGTGGGGCGTCCCCGGTCCCTGGCCACCGGCGCGGCGGTGACCCGGGCCAGCCGGCAGGGCGCCGGGCACCGTCGGCCCGACGAGGACCGGTTCGCCGCGGATCTGATCGTGCTGGCTCCGGTCGGTCTGCCGATGATCCACCCTGGGGAGTGCCTCGATCTGGAAGGCCGAGGCACCGCCCATCTCGTGGCCGGAGTGCGGGAGACCACGGGGATCGTCGGTCCGCTCGTCGTGCCGACCGTGACCGCGTGCCTGCACTGCCAGCACCTCCACCGGTACTCCCGGAACCCGGTCTGGCCGGTGCTCGCCATGCAGATGGTCCACCGCCCGGCCACCGGGCCGGACGCCTGCGAGATCACCCTGGCGGGTCTTGTCGCCGCGCTCACCGCCATGCAGGCCCTGGCCTTTCTGGACCTCGCCGCCTCGCCTCCACCCGACCTATCCGCCCTATCTGCCCTATCTGCCCTATCTGCCCCACCCGACCTGTCCGGCGTCACGGGACCCGCCCCGGTCCAACATCCCGATAACTCGGACCATCTGCCACCGACAGCAAGCAGCCATAATGAGACCTTCATTACATTGACTTCCCCGCGCACGGTCCTACCGGTGACCGCGGTCCTACCGGTGACCGCCGACGGCACGCTGGAGTTCACCGTTCCCGGCTGGCGGATTCGCCGACGCACCTGGCCGGTCCACCCCAACTGTCCCTGCCGCACCGCCCGATCGGCGGCCGCGTCGGCGGAGGCCTCTGCGCCGGTGGCACCCGCGTGACCGTTCCACCCCGCGGGCGGTCGCCGCGCCGGCGTCCTGGAGTCATTTGGCGTCCTGGAGTCATTACGCCTGGCCGGCACCCGTGACGACGCGGAACAGGGCACGATGGAGCAGTGTCCGAGATCCCACGGCGGGCCGTCGTCCGCACCGCCAAGCTGGCCACGCTTCCCATCGGAATAGCCGGCCGAGCCACCCTCGGCGTCGGCAAACGCATCGGTGGTCGCCCCGCCGAGGCCGTCGCCTCCGAGCTCCAGCAGCGCACCGCCGCGCAGATCTTCCGGGTGCTCGGGGAGCTCAAGGGTGGCGCCATGAAACTGGGCCAGGCGCTGTCCGTCTTCGAGGCGGTGCTTCCCGACGACGTCGCCGGGCCATACCGGGCGGCGCTGACCAGGCTGCAGGAGGCGGCGCCCCCGCTGCCGGCGGCAGTGGTGCACCGCGTGCTCGCCGAGGAGCYCGGAGCGGACTGGCGCTCGCTGTTCACGAGCTTCGACRACGTTCCGGCGGCGGCGGCCAGCATCGGCCAGGTGCATCGGGCGGTCTGGGCTGACGGCCGAGCCGTCGCGGTGAAGGTGCAGTATCCGGGAGCGGGTCCCGCTCTGCTCGCCGATCTCACCCAGCTCGGCCGGGCCGCTCGGCTGTTCGGCGCGGTCACTCCCGGATTGGACATCAAGCCGCTGGTCGAGGAGCTCAAGGCCCGAATCGCCGAGGAGCTCGACTATCGGTTGGAGGCCGCCTGGCAGGGGGCCTTCGCCGAGGCGTAYGCGGACGAGCCGGACGTCGTCATCCCCCGGCCGCTGGCCGGTTCTGGCCGGGTGCTCGTGAGCGAGTGGATCGAGGGAATACCCCTGTCCGTCATCATCGCGGATGGTACCCCGCAGCAGCGCGACACCGCCGGCCTGCTGCTCGTGCGGTTTCTCTATTCCTGCCCGGGTCGCGCCGGTCTGCTGCACGCTGATCCGCATCCCGGCAACTTCCGCCTGCTGTCCGACGGGCGGCTCGGCGTCCTGGACTTCGGCGCCGTGAACCGCCTGCCGGACGGCCTGCCGGCGCCGATCGGCCGGCTGGCTCGACAGACCCTGGCCGGGGACGCCGACGCCGTCGAGCAGGGACTGCGCCGCGAGGGCTTCATCCCGCCGTCGGCCGAAATCCGAGCCGAGGACCTGCTGGATTATCTGGCCCCGATGCTGGAGCCGATCGCGGTGGAGGAGTTCACCTTCTCCCGAGGCTGGCTGCGCAAGGAGGCCGCCAGGCTCGGAGACTGGCGGTCGGCGGCGGCACAGCTCGGTCGCCAGCTCAATCTGCCGCCGTCGTACCTGCTCATCCACCGGGTGACACTCGGCGCGATCGGCATCCTGTGCCAGCTGGGCAGCACCGGCCGCTTCCGGGACGAGATGGAGCGCTGGCAACCCGGGTTCGCCGAACCGGGGACGGCGACCGCCCGCGYGGCCGAGGACGCCAACCGGCCCGGTCGTCCCCTGCCCGCTCTCCCCGTCCAGGACGAGGCCGGAATCGTCCGGCCGCTGGACGGCCCGGTCGTTCTGGCCGGCGGGTTGCCCGGCCCGCGCAAACCCCGCAGACCAGGACGGACCGGCAGGACGACCAAGGCCCGCAAGGCCGGGAGGTCGGCGGCCGACACCGCTCCGGCGACTGCCGACGACCTGGCCACCGCCCCCGCGGCGCTGCCCCTACAGGCCGAGCCGGCCGAACCGAGCCGGCCCTCTACCCCGGCGAACCGCTCCGCCGCGGCTCGACCCGGGTCGGGCCGCAAGGCCGCCCCGCGCCGGGCACCGGACGAGGAGTCGTTCTCCGACCCCGCAACCGTGACCGACGCTTATTGACGGGCTGGCCCGGCGGGTCAACCCCCCGGCTGCTCGACGATGTCAACGATGTCGACGCCGAGGTACAGGAAGCCGTATCCCTCGTCCCGGAAACGCACCCCGGCGGCGCGCAGCGCAGCCCCCCAGTCGCCCTGGCAGGTGGGATCCGCCGCCTCCGAGCCGTGGTCGGCGGTCAGCAGGATCGCGGTCTCGGCCAGCAGATCCCGCTCGGCGAGCAGGTCGAGGAAGGCGCACAACCGGGCGTCCGCGTCCCGCAGCGCGGCGCGGGCCTGCTCGGAGTACGGGCCGCCCCCGTGATGCCCGGTGTCGGTGATGGTGGTGTTCCACCACATCAGGTCCGGGGGCACCGCGTCCGCCGCCCAGAGCTGCTGGACCTGCGCGAGGCCGAGCGCGTCCACCCGGGTGGACCAGGCATAGTCGGCGTTCTCCCCTACCCAGCGGGCGGTGGCGTGCGGGTCGCCGTCGGCCGCAGGCAGGTAGTCCCCCATATCGCCGGCCCCGCCGTGGTTACCGGCGGCCCGCACGAGCCCGAAGGTCGAGTAGTCCGCACCCCGGTCGACCGGTTCGTTCACGCAGGCGCTGGTCGCCCCGGGTCGGTCGCGCGCGAGGGCCTCGAACAGCGTCTCCACCCCGTCCCGAAGCTGATCRCACGCGGAATGCCAGGTCCGCACGTCGTTGACGATGACCTGCTCGCCGGTCGCCCGGTCGAAGTACACGTTGTGCAGGATGCCGTGCCGGCCCGGCCCGACTCCGGTGAGCGCGGAGGTGTGGTTGGTCAACGTGACGCTGGGGAACTCGGCGATCGCGCCGCCGGTCAGGGCCGTCCCGGTGGCAAGCAGACGCGCGACCCCCGGCAGCTCGCCGGCGTGCGCGAGGTGCAGGACGTCGTTGCTGTTGGCCCCGTCCCAGAGCAGGCCGACGACGTGCCGGGCCCCTGGCCCCACCAGATCGGTGAGCGGCGTCCCCTCCACATCCGCCATGGTCACGCCGGCGAGGGCCGCGAGGGTGGGTCCGATGTCGATGACCCGCGCCGGACAGGATCAGCGGAGCCCGGGACTGGCCGGCATCCAACGATCCGTGCTCACCCAGGTGGCCGCCGCGGTCGGGCCAGTAGTGCCGGGGGGTGTGTACGACGATCAGATCGGGTGAACGGCTGGGATCGGCGAAGGCGGACAGCAGTCGCCGTCCGGCGAACGGGTAGGAGTTGCGCTCGTTCGGTGGTGACGGGTCGGCGAGCGCCGCCGCGAGCGGCACGCCGTGCATCGGATCCTCCGACCCGAGCGGATCACGCCCGAAGCGAAGTTCCCGGGGACCGTCCGGATCGGCCACCGGCAACCGCGACGAACCGATCGCGTTCGCCACGTAGAGCCAGCCGGAATCGACCCAGGCCACGAGATCCACGATCGCGGCCAGCTCGGGACCGGTGAGGATGGCAACGGCCAGAGAAAGATCGTCGGATGCGGCCAGTCCCGGCGCTCCGGCCGGACCCGCACCTGTGGACACCGGGTAGACACGCTCGCTGCTGGGCACGCCGGAACAGTACCGGGGCCGCAGGCACCAGCGGAAGAAAAGCGCGGCAACACCGGTGGGCGGAACACCGACGATCCGGTGTCCCGCCCGTGCTGGTGCGGCGATGCCACCGCCGCCCCCGTGTGATCAACGGGTGGCACGGGGGCTCAGGCGGCGACCTCTTCTTCCTTGCGCTCCTTGCGCGGACGGCCGCGGGGCCGCTTACGCGGGACGACGCTGCCGGTCACCAGCAGTTCGCCGCCCCACACTCCCCAGGGCTCGGCACGGTCCAGCGCGGCGGACAGGCACGCCGCCCGGATGGGACAGGTCCGGCAGACGGCCTTGGCGGTCTCCACGTCCGCCGGGGACTCAGCGAAGAACATGTCAGGATCTACGTCCCAGCAGGGCAGGACGAGACGATCCCGCTCGATCCGGGAAACGACCGAGGGGTCGAACACCGATGTCACCTCCGAGACAGGTTGGTCTTCGGGTGGGATGAAGGAAGCGAAACGACAAAGGCCGCAGTCCCCATCGGGATCCGCGGCCTCGGATTCGGCTCCAGTCGGCGCTAGTCCAGGAGCGGATCGTGGGCGGATCCCCGGAAGGTGAAGTGACGGTGTGCATAGCCGGACGCCAGCGCCACGCCCCCCGCCGGGTTCGGGAACGCGGACTCCTGGGCCGACAGATCATCGGCTTGGACCGTGGGGACGGCGGCGGACGTGCCACGGCCTGCGGACGCACCGACGACGGCACCGATGGCGGCACTCATCAATGCCGCGCCGTGCCGGTTCTCCCACGGACGGGTGATCTCGGCGACAGCTCTGTCCATCACGATGCTGAACACGACGAAATCACCTCCTTCTCTGTGGGCTCGGGAGTCCGTGGGCTCGGGAGTCCGTGGGACCCGGAGTCCGTGGGACCCGGACGGGTGTCACTCCACATGCCCGCTTCAGGCGTCCTCGGTAACGGTAGAAGCTCGCCGCGCGAACCACAACATATTTTCTGTGTTGCGCCGCGAACACTTCCAGTTACGAAGCGTCGGGCGGCGTGTCGGACCCCAGTGACTCCACCACCGGCGGCGACCCGACCGGCGGCGTGCGCCCCGCGACGAGGGCGAGTACCTCCTCCCCGTAACGGTCGAGTTTGGCCTGTCCGATGCCGGGCAGCCGCACGAGCTCGGCCACCGTGCCCGGCCGGCTCTCGGCGATCGCCTGCAGCGTGGCGTCGGTGAAGACGACGAAGGCCGGTGCCCCCTGTTCCTTCGCCCGCGCCGAACGCCACACCCGCAGGCGCTCGAACAGCGCGGCGTCGACGTCGCCGGGGCAGCCCTCGCAGCGCCCGACCCGCGCGTGCACACCCGTCAACGACCGGCCGCACGTCCGGCACCGCACCGCCGACCTGCTCCGGGACCGACCCGGGCCGGTCTCCTCCGCCCCGGCCACGGGCCTCGTGCCCTCGCCTCGCCCCCCGTGGCGGACGCCGGCCGCGGACTCCCGGCGCATCGGACGCAGATCGTCGAGGAAGCGAGACGGCCGCCTCGACCGCCGGCCGCCCTCCGCCCGGGACAGCGCCCAGGACAGGACGAGGTGCCTACGGGCCCTGGTCACCCCGACGTAGAGCAGGCGACGTTCCTCGGCGATCTGCTCGGCGGTCCTGGCATGGACGAGGGGAAGCGTGCCCTCGGTCAGCCCGACGAGGAACACCGCATCCCATTCCAGGCCCTTGGCGGTGTGCAGGGTCGACAGGGTCACCCCCTGCACCGTCGGCTGATGCTCGTGGGTCGCGCGGTCGCCGAGCTCGGCGACGAAGGCCTCGAGGTCGGCCTCGGGCGAACGGGCGGCGAGATCGCCGGCCAGCCGGTGYAGCGCGGCGAGGTTCTCCCACTGTTCCCGCTCGGCGCCCGAGCCCACCGTCGGCTGGTCCGCCCGCCAGCCGAGCGCCGCGAGGATGTCGGCGACAGCGGCCGTGAGTCCCTCCGGGCGGTCGGTGTCGGCGGAGCGCACCGCGGCCCGCAGCAACCTCATGGCCGCGACGACCTCGGTCCGCTCGAAGAACTTCTCCCCGCCCCGGAGCAGGTAGGCGATACCGGCCCCGCCGATCGCCGCCTCATACGCCTCGGACTGGGCATTCGTGCGGTACAGCACGGCGATCTCACTCGCCGGCACGCCCTGGTCGAGCAGCCGGCGGATCCGGGACGCCACCGCGGCGGCTTCCGCCGGCTCGCTGTCGCACTCCAGCCACACCGGGGCGGGACCGTCCGGGCGAGCGGCGACGAGGCGGGCCGCCGGGGCCGCCCGCATCAGGGTGTTCGCGAGTCCGACCACCTGGGGGGTGGACCGGTAGTCTCGGATCAGACGCACCACGGCCGCGTCCGGGAACCGGCGCGGGAATCCGAGCAGGTGCTCGGGCGACGCCCCGGTGAACGAATAGATCGTCTGATGGGGGTCCCCGACGACACAGAGGCTGTCGCGCTCCCCCAGCCAGGCGTCGAGGACACGCTGTTGCAGGTCGTTGACATCCTGATACTCGTCAACGACGAAATGGCGGTATCTGGCCCTCACCTCGGCCGCGACCCAGCTGTGCTCCTCGATCATCGCCGCGGTCAGCAGCAGCAGATCCTCCATGTCGATCACACCGGCGTCGCGCTTGACCTCCTCGTACGCGGCGTAGAGCCGGGCGACCGTCTCGGGGGGAGCGGCGGTCTCCCGCCCGCTCGCCGCCGCCATCCGGGCGTAGTCCGCCGGGGTCACAAGCGTCGTCTTCGCCCACTCGACCTCCGAGGTGAGGTCGCGCAGCTCGGCCCGGTCCGGCCGCAGGTGCAGGCGGGCGGCCGCCCGCACCACGTACGGGATCTTGCTCTTCTCCACCTTGGGCAGCGCGACCCCGGCGACCGACGGCCAGAAGTACAACAGTTGCTTGAGAGCCGCGGAATGGAACGTCCTGGCCTGCACTCCATCGACACCCATGGCCCGCAACCGGCCGCGCAGCTCTCCCGCAGCCCTGGCCGTGAAGGTCACCGCCAGGATCTGGCCCGGCCCGACCCCCCCCTGCGCGACCATGTGCGCGACTCGATGGGTGATGGTGCGTGTCTTACCTGTACCGGCGCCGGCGAGGATGCAGACCGGTCCGAGCGGGGCTCCGGCCGCGGCCCGCTGTTCGGGATCGAGCGCGGCGAGCAGATCGTTGCCCGATCGCACACGGGCGGYCTGGGCGGCGAGGGCAGGCGGTCCGGACATCATCCGATACGGTAGTCCCCGCCKCGCGGCGGGAACCGACGGCGCCGCGGTGGGGTTACATGAACCGTTGTGTCACCAGCGGCTTGGAGGCCCTTTCGTGCTCACGATCTACACGACTTCCTGGTGTGGCTACTGTGTTCGGCTGAAGCGCCAACTCGACCATGCCGGCATCGAGTACACGACCGTTGATATCGAGCAGGACCCGACAGCAGAGCAACGTGTCCGCGATGCGAACAACGGGAACGCGACCGTGCCGACCGTGCTCTTTCCCGATGGCACTGTGATGACGAACCCGAGCCTTCGCCAAGTCACAGAGAAGGCCACTTCTGCCGCATAACGGATACGTAGAGCAACGACATCTCGGGAGTTCTTACCTTCCCACTGCACACGCGGCCGGCTCGTGGGACGGTGTCCGTTACTGCCCGTGAAGTTTGTGGGAGAGTTCGGCCTGTGTCGTCAGCACCTTCAGAACAGGCGTGGAGCACCGTCGATGCCGCGYTGCGGGCCGCCAGTGCCCTTCACCGGATGGAGACGGCCTGTTTCGTCGTGGTATCGACGAYGACCGCGAGCTATCTCCGGGTAACAGGTCCCTCCCCTGGTCTCGACGAGGGAACGCACTATCCCCGGGGGGACAGCCTGGTCGCCCGCGTGCTCGACGGCACGCCCGCCACGGCGTCCGGTCTTGACCCGACGCACGCCGGATCCGACACGGCCGAATACCGCCAGCTCGGGATACGCAGCCATGTCACGATGCCGGTGGTCCGCACGGACGGTCGGCTGGTGGGCCTCCTCGTCGGCCTGGACCGTAGCAAGGTGATCGTATCGGCCGACATCCTGGCCCTGCTGCGCGGGGTAGCCGATGCACTCGCGGTCACCGGGGACGTTCCCGCGCCGAGCCCGCCGACGGTCTCCGCGAACGGTCCCCGCCCGCCCGGCGGCCCGCCCCCGCCGGGCCCACCGGCGACCCCGCGCCCACCGGGGCGGATACCCACCCCGCAGACCATCGCGCGGGCGGCCCGGCCCGGACCGCCGGGCCGGGCCGGGCCGGACCGGCCCGGACCGCCGTCCGCGGCGGGCGGAACCGGGGCGGGAACCGGCCCCCGCCGGACCCCCTCGGACATGCGCCTTCGACGTACTCCCGCCGGGTGGGTCGTGGAGGGCCCCGGAGCCGAGATCCGGCCGGTCGGCGACCTCCTCTCGGCAATGGTGCTCGCCGATCTGCTGGCCGAGGATCTCGCCCCGCCCGGCCGACCCCGCCGCCCCGATCGTGACCTGAGCGAGGTCGAGCAGCTCCGGCTGTCCGTCGTCCAGCTGGAACACGCGCTGGCCTCCCGCGTAATCGTGGAACAGGCCATCGGGGTCCTCGCCGAACGTAACCACATCCGCCCGCGGGAGGCCTTCGAGCGGCTGCGGCGCACCGCTCGCGGAATGGGACGCAGGGTGCACGATCTGGCTCGGCAGGTGGTCGATTCGGTTGGCGACCCACGCGCCGTGCTACCGGGCGAGCTCGGTGGGCGGGGCGGCAATCCACCGGGCGGTGGACCACCGGCACCGGGCCCCGGCGGCGGCGCGCCCCGCCCCGCGCCCCCGCGTCCCACCTCCACCAGGCGCTGAGCACGCCCCCGCCGGGAGCGGGACCCCCGGGAGCGGGACCCCCGGGAGCGGGACGGGCCCGGTGCTCAGGTCGCGACGATGCCCAGTGCCCCCACGGTCGCGGAAATCCTGGCCGCGTCCCCGACGAGCACCGTGATCAGCTTTGCCGGGGCAAGCAGGTCCGCGGACACCGCCTGGATGTCGCCCACGCCGACCTCGGCGRGGGCGCGCGGGTGATCACGCAGGTACTCGACCCCGATCCCGGCCCCGGCCAGCGCCGACAGCGTCGAGGCGAGACCGGCGGCGGTCGCGCTGCCCAGTGCCAACGTGCCAACGGCGTATTGGCGGGCGGCGTCGAGCTCCTCCTCGCTGGGCGGTAGAACCGCMATCCGCCCGAGCTCGTAGAAGATCTCCAGCAACGCGGGCCCGGTCACCTCGGTGGCGACGTCCGCTGCGACGGTGAACCGTGACCCTGCCTGGTAGTGATCGATCGAGCTGCGCGGGGAGTAGGTGTAGCCCTTGTCCTCGCGGATGTTGTTGACCAGCYGGGAACTGAAGTAACCACCGAAGATGGTGCTCGCCAGCCGCTGCGCCGGGTATCCGGCCGCGGAACGGCCCAGGGCCGGTCCGCCCAGCCTGATGTTGGTCTGCACGGCACCCGGACGGTCGACGATGACGATCGGGCCGGTGGTGAGGGCTGGGACCGGCGGGACGGTCCGCGCGGGCCCGCCCGTCCAACCGCCGAGCGCGGCGGAGACCGCCGCGAGAGCACGCGGCGCCGGCACGTCCCCGACCAGGGTGAGGATCGCGCCGGCCGGGGAGATCAGTTCGGCGTGCAGGGCCCGTACGTCCTCGGGGCCGACCTGTCCGACGGTCTCCGGCTCGGCGATGCCGGTGGCGTAGGGGTGGTCACCGAAGAGCCGGCCGAGCAGCGCCTCCCGGGCGATGACCGCGGGCTGGCTACAGGCGATCGCCGTGTCCTCGACGATCCGGTCGCGTTCGCCGGTGACCTCGTCGTCCGGGTAGGTGGCGCTGAGGAGCACCTCGGCCATGATTCCCAACAAGGGTTCGAGGYTCACCGCAAGGGCGGAACCGACGATGGCCAGCCGGTCGGCGTCAACCCCCGTCGACAACGATCCGCCCAGGCGCTGGACCTCGGTGGCCAGGCCCACCCGGTCGAAGCGGTGTGATCCGGTGAACAGCGTCTCCGCGAGCACCTCGGCCCGGGCCTGGTGCACGGCRCCGACGCCGGCGAAGGGGATCCGCAGCCGCACCTCGACCAGGGGCACACTGGCCCGCTCCACCACCAGCACCCGCAGACCGTTGTCGAGAGTGTGGTCGGTGACGGCCGGCAACTCCGCCGGGACGGTCGGGCGCACGGCCGGGATGACCGCCGCCCGGGTGGTCGTCGAGCTCAGCGCGCTGCCGCTCATGAGGCGGCGCCGGCACGCAGCTCCAGGACCGAGCGGCCCTGGTCGAGAAGCGTCCGGGCGGCCGCGGCGACGGCCTGCCCGGTCACCGCGGACAGTTCCGCGGGCAGTTCGTTCACCAACTCGGGACGTCCCCGTTGCAGCTCATGCACGGCCATGGCGAGTGCCCGTCCCAGCGCGTCGTCGGACTCACGCAGCAGCGAGGACGCCACCCGCGCCTGCACCCGCTCCAGCTCRCCGTCCGCCAGGCCCTCGCCCGCCAGCCGCGCCAGTTCCTCGTCGACGGCGGCGAGGACGGCGTCCGCGCTCGCGTCCTCGGACTGGCGGGCCTCCAGGGTCAGCAGCAGCGGGTCACGCTGCTCGAACGGATCCCCGAAGGTGCCAAGGTAGGTGCTCACACCGATGACCGAGCGATCCTTCTGCACCAGGCGGCGTTCGAGCCGGCTGGCGTCGCCGTCGCTGAGGATCTCGGTGAGCAGGTAGTAGGACAGGTAGGTGGACAGGTCTCCGATCGGGTCGGGCACCCGGTAGCCGACCGCCAGGGCGGCGCGCGGCGCGAGCGGGTCGGTCAGCACCGCCCGGCGCTCGGTACTCGGCACCGGCTCGGCGAAACTCACCCGCGTCGGCACCGAGCGGGCGGGGATGTCACCRAAGTACCGGTGGACGAAGGTGAGCGTCTCCTCCGGGTCGATGTCGCCGACGATGGTCAGCACGGCGTTGCCCGGTGCGTAGTACTTGTCGAAGAAGTCCTCGGCGTCGTCCAAGCTCGCGGCCTCGARCTCGGAGAAATCCCCGTAGCCGTTGTGGGCGTTCGGAAAGGTGTCGAACGYGACCGGCGGCAGCTTGATCCAGGGAAATCCCCCGTAGGGGCGGTTCAGGACGTTGACCCGGATCTCCTCCTGCACCACGGCGATCTGGTTGTCCAGGTTCTGGCGGGTGATCTTCGGCGCCCGCATCCGGTCCKCCTCCAGGAACAGGGCCAGTTCGAGCGCCCCGGCCGGGAGCAGCTCGAAATAGTCCGTGTAGTCCGGGTGCGTCGATCCGTTGAAGATTCCGCCGGCGGCCTGGACGTGCTTCGGATGCTCGGCCTTACCGACGTTCTCGCTGCCCTGGAACATCAGGTGCTCGAACAGGTGAGCGAATCCGGTACGGCCCTCGGGCTCGGATCGAAACCCGACGTCGTAGTGCACCGAGACGGCCACCACCGGCGCGGTGTGGTCGGGGGCGAGCAGCACGCGCAGGCCGTTACCGAGCCGGGTCCGCTCGATCGGATAGGAGGATGCCGGCAGGGCCGACTTCACCGCGGTGGACGCGGCCGGGCCGGGTTCTCTAGGCGGGGACACAGTTGCCAACGCTACTGCCCGGCGGGCCGCGCCGGTGGCGAAGAGGACGCCCATCCCAAGTCATGGCCACGGGAGGCCGTGCCCCGACCCGCCCGGGACCGATTCCGCCGGCCGTCGGCGACGACCACGGGCGGCCCCGCCCAGACGACGAGGTGCGGGAGATTGCGACGGTCGGGCGGCAAACTGTCCTCATGGGACAGTTTCCAGCCGGGCTGAGCGAGATCCTCGCTGCCGAGTTCGACGCTCTGGGTGAAGAGATTATCGCCGCGATCGCCCGGGAGGTTCCCGCCTACGCGCGCCCGCTGGAGGGCAAGTTCGGCCATGGGGTGCGCCGCGGAGTCGACGAGGCGTTGTTCCGCTTCCTCAGCCTGGTCGAGGCCGGTCCCCACTGCACTGTCGACCTCGCCGCCAGCCGGGAGGTTTATGTCCGTCTCGGCCGCGGCGAGGTGTACGCGGGACGGTCGTTGGACAACCTGCTGAGCGCCTACCGGGTGGGCGCCCGCGTCTCCTGGCGGCGCCTCGGGGAGGCGGCGGCCCGCCGCGGCGGGCTGGACGGCCCGGCGCTGGTGTCCCTCGCCGAGATGATGTTCGCCTACATCGACGGCATCTCCGCGGCCTCCGCCGAGGGCTACGCCTCCGAGCAGTACACCGCGGCCGGTGAACTGGAGCGGCTGTGGGACCGGCTGGGCGAGATGCTGCTGTCCGGCGCGGCCGGCGGGGCGATCGCGCAGGTCGCCCGTTCCGGCAACGTGCGGCTGCCCGGCCGGCTGGCCGCCGTGCTCGTCCCCGCCCCGACCGGCTCCGCGGCCACCCACCCGGCTGACGGCGAAGCCGACCACGAGGCCGACCACGAGGCCGACCACGAGGCCGACCCCTGGGCAGGCTCGCTCCCCTCCCGGTTGCCCTCGGGCTGCCCCCGCGCCGTGCAGGGGGCAGACATCTGGGTGTTCGTCGGCTCAACCGAGCGGGCGGCCACCCGGGCGGCACTGGCGAAACAGCTCGCCGGGCTCGCCGCGGTGGTGGGACCGGCCGTGCCGTGGGGTCAGGCGGCGGCRAGCGCGGCGCGGGCGAGGTTCGCCTGCGATGCCCGCAGCGCCGGGCGGCTTCGCGGTATCGCCGCGGCCGACCCCCTGTTCACCGACGAACATCTCAGCGCCCTGCTGCTGGCCAGCGACCCCGGGCTCATCACCGACCTCGCGTCCCGCCGGCTCGCCCCCCTTGACGGGCTGCCCGACCGGACCAGGGAACGGCTGGCCGAGACCCTCCTGCACTGGCTGACCCTGCGGGGGCAGCGCGGGCTGATCGCCGAGCGGTTGCACATCCATCCGCAGACCGTCCGCTACCGGGTCAACCAGCTTCGCGAGCTGTTCGGACCATGTCTGGAGGACCCTGACACCCGCTTCGATCTCGAACTGGTGCTGCGCGCCGGGGGCGCCGAGGACGTGGCCACCGACCCGGTGAGCGCCGCGGTCCGCGAGGACACGGACGAGGGCCGKGGCCCGGGCTCCCGCCGTCCCGCGGCGGTGCGGGGTCGGCCACTCGGGYCGTGACGGACCCCGCATCCGATACGGTCCAGGCGTGCGGCTGGGCTCCTTCAACATCATGCACGGCCTGTCGCTCACGGATGGGACGGTCGAGCCCGCCCGCTTCGCCGCGGCCGTCTCCGCTCTCGGCGTGGACGTCCTCGGGCTCCAGGAGGTCGATCTCGACCAGCCACGATCGGGTGGGCTGGACCTCGCCGCGGAGGCGGCGGCGATGATCGGAGCCGGCGACGACGACTGGCGGTTCGTCCCCACCGTCTTCGGCACGCCCGGCGTGGGCTGGCGGCCGGCTGACGGGCAGCGCCRGGACGACGAGCCGGCGTACGGCATCGCTCTGATCAGCCGGCTGCCCGTCCGTGAGTGGCGAGTGATCGACCTCGGCCGGGCGCCGGTGCGGTCCCCGATCGCGATACCGGGGGGTCCGGACAGGCGGGGACGTCTGATCATGCTCGACGACGAGCCGCGGGCCGCGATCGCCGCGCGGGTGGAGTCGGCCGGGGGCCCGCTGACGGTGGTCAACACCCATCTGTCGTTCGTGCCGGGGTGGAACGCCGTGCAGCTGCGCCGGCTGGCCCGCCGGCTCGCGGACGTCCCGGGGCCGCTGGTCCTGCTGGGCGATCTGAACCTGCCCGGCCGGCTACCGGCCGCGCTCACCCGCTGGCGCCGGTTGGCGGTGACGCCCACCTACCCCGCGCACTCCCCGCGGGTGCAGCTCGACCATGTGCTGGCCCGCGGGCCGGTAGGCAGGATCATCGCCGTGCAGGCCCGCCGCGTGCCCATCTCGGATCACCTGGCGCTGTCCGTCGACCTCGCCGACCCGCGGGCCTGACCCGCGGCGGGCCCGGTGCTCGGACTCGCGAGCAGGTCGGCGAGCTCCTCCTCGGACAACGTCGGGGGCCGGACAACGGCGCCGGTACGCACGTACAGGAAGGCGGCGTCGACCGCACTCGGGTCGACGCCCCGCAGGCGGGCCCAGGCCAGCCGGTAGATCCCGAGCTGAAGATCGTCGGCATCGGACCGGCCGGTCTTCCAATCGACCACCTCCCATCGACCGCCGCCGAGGTCGTAGACAGCGTCGATGCGACCGCGCACGATCCGCCCGGCGAGGCGGAGCTCGAAGGGTGCCTCGATCGCGAATGGCCGCCGGGCACCGTACGCGGTACRCAGAAACGCCTGCTGCAGCGAGCGCAGATCGTCGTCGGTGAGCTCCGCGTCGGCCGCGCCGGGCAGATCCTCGGTGTCGATCAGTGCACGGTAGTCGAAAATCTCCTCAACCCAGGCGTGGAACCGGGTGCCGCGACGGGCCGCGGCCACTGGACGGCGCGGCAGCGGCCGGACCAGCTCACGGGCGAACGCCTCCGGGTCCGCGCGCAGCCGGACGATCTGGGACGCGGTGAGGCTCGCCGGCAGGGCGACATCGGTCCGCGCGAGGCGTGCCGCGCGTTCCTCGGCGAGCAGCAGCCGGGCCTCCCGGTCGAGCTCGGCGAGCAGGACGCGCTCGGCCGCCGTCATCCCGGCCGGACCGTCGACGAACGGTTCCCCGGCCGGTTCCGCCGACGCCCCCGGTACGCTCAACGCGGCCAGCCGCGCCATGACCCCCTCGGCCGCGGCGAGGCGCCGGGCGTACGGCTCCGGCTCGTAGGGGATCGGCCAGGCGAACCGTTCCGGCGTCGCCAGCGCCGGGTTGGTACGCTCCGCCGGCTCCGGCGCCCAGACGTCGACCAGCCCACCGCCGGTGCGGGCGTGCTCGGCGAGCTCGTCGAGGAACACCGAGGCACCGCGTGGGGTCTTCTGGGTGGGCCCCCACCAGTGCCCGCTCGCGAACAGCAGCGACTTCGCCCGGGTGACCGCAACGTAGGCGAGCCGGCGTTCCTCCCGCTCGGCGTACTGACGGGCATCGGCCCGGAAGGCGTCCAGGGCKGCCTTCTCGGCGCAGACCGTGAACGCCGGCAGATCGTCGGCATCGCCGCGCAGCGGGATCGGCAGCACGCCCGGCGAGGTGGTCCACTGGTCGCGCACGGTCAGGTCAGGGAACACCTTGCTGGTCAGGTTCGGGACGGCGACGACCTCCCATTCCAGGCCCTTGGAGCGATGCATCGTCATCAGGGCGATCGCGTCGGCCCCGGACGGGCCGGCGACGTCGAGACCCCGCTCGTGCTCCCGCGCCGCCCGGAGGAATCCGAGGAACGCGGGCAGGGAGTTCGTGCCGTCGGGATCGGTGAAGCCCGCGGCCACATCCAGGAAGGCCGCGACGTTCTCCTGGCGCCGGGCCCGCACCGCCACCTCGGTCGCCGTGAGCTCCACGTCCAGCCCGATCGTCGCGACCACCCGGTGCAGCAGGTCGAGCAGGCCCTCGCCGACGTGCCCACGCAGCGCGGCGATCTCGGCGGCAAGCCGACGCACCCGGGCGCGCCCCGGCGCGGACATCTGCGGCCCGGGGTCGTCGAGGACGTCCGACAGGGCGACGACGTCGGCGGGGTCGACGTCGGCGACCGCCTCGGCAAGTGGATCGGACCGTCCCGGCAGGTCCGGATCGCCGACCGGGTCCGGGACCCGCGCCGCCTCACGCGCGTGGCGGCCGAGCGCGGCGAGATCCCGGGGGCCGAGCCGCACCCGCGGCCCCGTGAGCAGCCGGACGAGCGCGGCGTTCGCCGTCGGCGAGTCGAGCACCTCCAGCATGGCCACGATCTCGGCGACCTCCGGGACGATGAGCAGCCCGGTCAGCCCGACGACCTCGACGGGCAGCCCGGCCGCCTGCATCGCGGTAAACAGCGCGGGGATGTCGCCACGGGCCCGGACCAGCACGGCGATGTCGCCGGGAGCGGTGCCGGCGTCGACCACCCGGCGGAGCTGGCCGGCGATCCAGGCCACCTCGTCGGCCCAGCTGACGTGCAACGCGACCACCGCCTCGCCCTGGTCAGCCACGTCGGGCCGCGGGCGGAGCTCGACGACGCGGTGACGGGCCCGCAGCTGTGCGGCGACGGTGTTGGCGAGGCGGAGCAGCCGGCCGCCGCTGCGCTGGTTCACCGACAGTTCGTAGACGGCCGCGGGCGTGCCGTCGGCCCCGGGGAAGTGCGTGGGGAAGTGGTCGAGGTTCGCCACCGACGCCCCGCGCCAGCCGTAGATCGCCTGGCAGGGGTCGCCGACGGCGGTGACCGGATGCCCGCCGCCGAACAGGCCGGTGAGCATCCGCCGCTGGGCCACCGAGGTGTCCTGGTACTCGTCGAGCAGGACGACAGCGGCCCGCGCCCGCTCGGCCCGACCGACCTCCGGCATGGTCTCGGCGAGCCTCGCGGCACAGGTGACCTGGTCACCAAAGTCCAGGACATCGCGTTCCCGCCGGGCCGCCCGGTACTCCGCCACCAGGGCGGCCAGCTCCCGGCGCCCCCGGGCGGCGGCCGCGCACCGGCGTAGCTCCCGGCGGACGCCCCGGGTGCCCCGCCGCTGCTCGGCACGCCGCAGCGCCGCGTCGATCTCGGCGAGCAGCGCGCCGTCGAACGCGACGAGGTCCGCCGGATCGACCAGGTGCTCGCTCATCTCGGCGTCCAGCGCGACGAGCTCGCCGACGAGCGCGCCCAGCGAACGTGTCAGCGCCTCCACCTTCCCGCCGTGGGAGCGGGCGACCCGGGCGGCGAGCTGGTAGCGGGCCGCGCCGGAGATCAGCTGGAGGTCCGGCTCCAGCCCCAGCCGCAGGGCGTTGTCGACGACCAGCCGCCCGGCGAAGGCATGGTAGGTGGCGACGGTCGGCTCCCCGTCCACCTCGCCGTCCGCGGCCGGTCCACCCGGGCCCGCCCCAGCCGACGCCTTGCGCAACGCCAGCCGCACCCGGCCGGACAGCTCCGCCGCCGCCTTCGTCGTAAAGGTCAGTCCGAGCACCTGGTCGGGCCGCACCTGCCCGGTGGCGACGAGCCAGACCACCCGCGCGGCCATCACCGAGGTCTTGCCGGATCCCGCACCCGCGATGATGACCCCCGGTTCGAGCGGAGCGGTGGCCGCGGCGATCTGCTCGTCGGTATACGGGACCTCCAGCAGGTCGCGCAGGTCGTCCGGGTCGAGCCGGGGACCGGCGACGCCGCCCGCCGGGTCACCGTCGACGTCGCCGTCGAAACCGGGCAGGAACGGCTGGCGGGGAATCGTCACGTGGACGCCCGCGCCCGGCTGCTCCACCCGCGGGTTCACTCGACCACCTGACGTCCCTCGGGCCGCGCGGGGCAGCTCGTCTGGAAGGTGCACAGCGTGCAGTGGTCGCCGGGCGTCGGCCGGAACGCCTCGGCGTCGATGGTGCGCACCGCCGCGTCGAGCACCTCGTCCATCCAGGTCGCGCCGTGGGGAGGCAGCGCGCTCTGGGCCTGGACCTCCGGCGGGCCAGGCCGCTCCCCCGGCAGCCGCGGACCGGCCGCCGCAGCGCCGGCATCCCGCCGGAGCTGCACGAGCTCCGCCCCGCCGGGCACCGCCCGGGGCTGATCCGCCCCGGGCTGATCCGGCGCCGCGGCCGCGAGCACATCGTCGAGCGCGCCGGCCCGCACGGCGAGCTGATAGCTGCCCAACTGGGGGTGGGTGGCGAGCTCGGCGGGAGCGACCGCGGTCCGACCGGTCTTGAAGTCTATGACGTGGACCCGGCCGGCCTCGTCCAGTTCGAGCCGGTCGATGAATCCGCGCAGCTGGACGTCCCGCCCGGCGACCCGTAGGTCGCAGGAGAACCTGACCTCCGYGTCGATCACGCGCCGACCGCGCTCGGCGGCGTGCCAGTCCAGGAAGCGGGCGAGCGCCTCGCGGGCGGCCGCGCGCTCCTGATCGGAGCGCCAGCGGGCGTCGAAGTCCAACTGCCGCCACACCGTGTCCAGCCGGGCGTCGAGCGCGGCGAGGTCGGCCGGGGTCCRCCCGGTCGTGACCTCGTCCGCCAGGGCGTGCACCACCTTGCCGAATCCCTGCGCGGTCGAGRCCGGGGTGACCGCGTACGCCTCGTGCTCTAGGAACCACCGCAGGGAACAGGCGCCGATGCTCGACAGCGACGAGCCGGACAGCCGGATCGGCCCGGCCACCGGGACAACAGGAACATCCGACGTGGTGGGGTCGAGCAGCCCCCACCAGGTGTCCGGGTGCGCGGCCGGCACCAGGGGCCGGCCCGCCTGGTCCCGTGCGGCGGCGAGCGCGGCGAGGCGGGCCTGCGCGGCGGAGCGCATCACCGGGCTTGAGTCCGGTTCCGTCGCCAGCCGGCGCAGGGTCGCGACCAGGCCGACCAGGGTGAGCGGCCGGGCTGGGCGACCGGGCACGTGCTCCACCGCTACACCCAGTTCCTCAAGGAAGCGGCTCGGCAGGCTGCCGTCGTCCTCGGGGCTGTTCACCGCGGTGACGACCAGCCGGCGCCGCGCCCTGGTCAGGGCGACGTAGAACAGCCGACGTTCATCGGCGAGCAGGTCCTGGCGGGTCAGCGGCGGGCGCAACCCGCCCCGGGACGGCGCGTCGAGCTGCTCCGCACCGAGCAGCGAATGCCGCTCCCGCAGGTCGGGCCAGGTGCCGTCCTGCACTCCGCAGACGACGACGACCTCCCATTCGAGCCCCTTGGCGCGATGGGCGGTCAGCAGCCGCACCCCGCGGCGGCGCACGGACTCCCCGGCCGGCTTGAGGACGTCCCCGGCGATCTGCTGGCGGGTGAGCTCCGCGACCAGGGACGCGACGCCACCGCCCGGCCCACGCCGCTGGCCCAGCCGGGTGACGGCATCGAAGAGCGCCACGACGGCGTCGAGGTCACGGTCGGCCGCGCGCCCGGCGGCGCCCCCGGCCGCCGAGGCATGTCGCAGCCGCGCCGGCCACTCGCTCGCCGACCACAGCGCCCACAGCGCGTCCTGCGGGGCGCCCGAGGAGTCCCGCAACGCCTGACCGGCCGTCCGCAGCAGACCGCCGACCCGCCGGACCGGACCGGCCAGGTCGTCGGGGATCGTCGCCAGCCAGTGGTCGGGCTCGGCGACCGCCGCCCGCAACAGCTCCGCCGACGGCGCCGGATGCTCGGACCCCGCGTCGCGCTCGAAGGTGCGCAGAGCCCGGCCCAGCGCCCGCAGCCCGGCCGGGTCCGCTCCACCGAGCGGCGAGGTGAGCAGGGTGCGCGCCGCGTCGACGGTGAGCGCCCCGGCCGGATCCTCCGCGCAGCGCAGCGCCAGCAGGAGCAGGGCGGCGGCCGGCTCCTGGGCGACCGGCAGGTCGTCACCGTCGGCGCTGACCGGAACGCCGGCGGCGGCCAGCACGCGGCGCAACCGGCCGATCCGCTCGGCCGTGCGGACCAGGACCGCCATCGCGTCCCAGGCGACGCCGTTCTCCAGATGTTCGCGACGGAGCAGGTCGGCCACCGACTCGGCCTCCGCGCCGGTGCCCGGAAACGTGCGGGCCTGCACCTGGCCTGCCCCGGCGTCGGCGCGCCCGACGAGGTCGCGGTGTGCCCGGATCGCGGCCACCGGAAGCCCGGCGGCCGGGATCCGCCGGGCCACGTGCCGGCTCGCCGCCAGCGGGGCCGGGGCCATCCGCCGACAGCGCCGCAGCGCGACGATCGGCGCCGGCTCGCCGTCGAGGCGGGGGAACCGGGCCGGGAAGCCCAGCAGGCCGGCGACCTCGGCCCCCCGGAAGGCATAGATCGACTGGTCCGGGTCGCCCAGCACGACGAGGTTGCCACCACCACCGGCCACCGCCTCCAGCAGGCGTTCCTGAGCCGGATCGGTGTCCTGGTACTCGTCAACGAAGACGTGCCGGTAGCGCCCACGCAGCCAGGCGCCCCCCTCGGCACTCTCGGCGACGACCAYGGCCCGGTGGACGAGATCGGTGTAGTCGACCGCCCCCTCGAATCCGAACACGTCGAGGTACATCTCGTAGAACTCGGCGAGGGCGGCCCAGTCCGGGCGGCCGGTACGCCGAGCGAGCTGCGCCAGCGCGACCGGTTCGAGCCCGACCTCGCGGGCCCGGGCCAGCAGCGCCCGCACCTCCTCGGTGAAACCGCGGGTGCGCAGGCAACCCACAAGCGGCTCGGGCCAGACCGGCCGGCCGTCCTCGCGGGAACCCTCGATGAGATCGCGCAGCCGACTGTCCTGCTCCGGGCCGGACAGCAGCCGGAGCCCGCCCGGCGGGGCCGGCCGCTCGTGCGCGCGCAGCAGCGCCAGGCACCAGGCGTGGAACGTCCACGCCCCGGGACCTCCGCCGGCCCCGCCCTCGGCACCGAGCCGTGCGGTGATCCGCTCCCGCAGCTCTCCGGCGGCTCGCCGGCTGAAGGTGAGGACCAGGATCGACCGCGGATCCGTCCCGGCTTCGATCCGCGCGGCGACCGCCTCGACGAGCGTGGCCGTCTTCCCGGTGCCGGGCCCGGCGAGCACCAGCAGCGGCCCGACGCCGTGCTCGACCACCGCGCGCTGCGCCGCATCCAGGACGAGCGGACGCGGCGGCGCGACCGGGGCGGCGATCAGCCGGTAGCCGGGGCGCGGGGCGGTGGGGGCGGGGGCAGGAAGGACGACCACGGGCAAAGCACATCACGTGGGTCCGACAACCCAGCCAACCCGCCGGCTCCGCGGCGGGTCGGCGTCCGTAGCGCGGCAGCGTCCGTAGCGCGGCAGCGATGGGACCGCGGTGTGGCGACGACCGGGACACTCGACGACCGGGACACTCGGGGGGCCTCTCACGCGTGCGCGTCAGGACGTGGCAGTGTCCTTAGTCATGACCGAGTGCAGCGACAAGGTCGCGCTCCTGACCGGAGCGGGATCCGGCATCGGTGCCGCCTGCGCCCGCCGACTGGCGAGGGCGGGCGCCCGGGTCGTCGCCACCGACCTCGACGCGCACACTGTCAAGGAGGTGGTGGCGACGATCGAGGACGGTGGCGGGGAGGCGCTCGCTCTGGAGGCGGACGTCACCGATCCCGATTCGCTCGAACGCGCCGTCCAGGTCACCGTCGGCACCTTCGGACGGCTGGACCTGGCGGTGAACAACGCGGGAGTGAGCGCGGGGCGCGAGCCGGTGGAGACCACCCCGGCGCAGGACTGGCAGCGGGTGCTGGACGTCAACCTCTCCGGCGTCTTCTACAGCATGCGGGCCGAGATCACGGCGATGCTGCGCGGCGACGGAGGCTCGATCGTCAACATGGCCTCGGTGCTCGGGGTGGTCGGGTTCGCCGGGTCGGCGCCCTACGTCGCCGCGAAGCACGGGGTCATCGGGCTGACCAAGACGGCCGCCCTGGACTACGCCACCCGCGGCATCCGAGTGAACGCGGTGGCGCCGGGCTTCGTGGACACCCCGCTGCTGCATGTCGACGGCCGGCCGCGGCGCGGAGCCGCGCTGTTCTCGCCGATCAACCGGCTGGGCACGGTCGACGAGGTGGCCGAGGTCGTCGTCTTCCTGCTGTCCGACCGGGCCTCCCTGGTCACGGGCAGCGTCTATCTGGCCGACGGCGGCATGGCCGCCCGCTGACCGGGCCCGCGGCGGTCAGGCCGGAGAACCGTCCCACCGGGCCGCGGCGAGATCGACCTGGTCGCCTCCGGGGCGCAGCGGCGTCCGGTCGGCGACGAGCCGGCGCAGGGCCTCGACCGGTGCGGCCGGGTTCGGTTCCCCGGTCGCCCGGATCACCCGGTGCCAGGGCACCTCGTCGCCGAATCGGGACAGCACGGCTCCAACCGTGCGCCCCGACCCGGCGCCGACGTACTCGGCCACGTCGCCATAGGTCATCACCCTGCCCGGCGGGATGCGCGCCACCGCATCCAGCACCTCAAGGGCGTGCGGACCCGGCGCGCCGCCGAGCGAGATCCGGGTACCGAGCCCGGCGGAGACGCTCGCCGGCGGCGCATCACGCCGGGCCCGCGGCCTGGGGCTCATCCAGGCTCCGTGGGAGTCGTCCGGGCTCCGTGGCTCATCCGGGCTCAGTAGACCGGCAGCGACTTGTCGACCTGGATCGCCCACGCGGTCACGCCACCCTGGACGTGCACGGCAGAGGAGAAGCCGGCGCCCTTCAGCGTGGCGAGCGCGTCGGCCGAGCGCACCCCGGACTTGCAGTAGACGACCACCCGACGGTGCTGCGGCAGTTCGGAGAGATGCGCGGGCAGGTCCCCCTTGGGGATCAGGCGCGCGCCGGGGATCCGGACGATCTCCCACTCGGCCGGCTCACGGACGTCGACGAGCTCGATCGGCTCGCCGGCATCCAGCCAGCTCTTGAGCTCGCCCGCGGTGATCGTCGAGCCGGCGGCGGCCAACTGCGCCTCCTCCGAGACCGCCCCGCAGAACGCCTCGTAGTCGATCAGCTCGGTGATCGTCGGGTTCTTCCCGCACAACGGGCACTCCGGGTCCTTGCGGACCTTGATCGACCGATAGGTCATCTCCAGGGCGTCATACACCATCAGCCGACCGACCAGCGGATCACCGACCCCGGTCAGCACCTTGATGGCCTCGGTGGTCTGGATGGAGGCGATGGAGGCGCACAGCACACCCAGCACCCCGCCCTCGGCGCAGGAGGGGACCATGCCGGGAGGAGGCGGCTCCGGGTAGAGGCAGCGGTAGCACGGTCCGTGCYCGGCCCAGAAGACGCTGGCCTGACCGTCGAAGCGGTAGATCGAACCCCAGACGTAGGGCTTGCCGAGCAGCACCGCGGCGTCGTTGACCAGGTAACGGGTGGCGAAGTTGTCCGTGCCGTCGACGATGAGGTCGTACCCGCTGAAGATCTCCATGACGTTGGAGGCGTCCAGCCGGGTCTCGTGCAGGACGACGTTCACGTACGGGTTGATGTTGCGAACCGAGTCACGGGCCGACTCCGCCTTCGAGCGGCCGACGTCGGACTGGCCGTGGATGATCTGACGCTGCAGGTTCGACTCGTCAACGGTGTCGAACTCGACGATGCCTAGCGTCCCGACGCCGGCGGCGGCCAGGTACATCAGCGTCGGCGAGCCGAGGCCACCGGCACCGACCGCCAGCACCCTGGCGTTCTTCAGCCGCTTCTGGCCGTCCATGGCGACATCCGGAATGATCAGATGCCGAGAGTACCGGCGGATCTCGTCGACGGTCAGCCCCTCGGCGGGGTCGACCAGGGGCGGAAGGGACACGCTTGCTCCTCGCGTTCGGTGTCGTCCTTCGACGATGCCACAGCGCGACGCGGCGTCGCCGGATTTGGGCCATCCGCCGGGAGGTCCCTCATCACGGGTACACGTCGGACATCGCGACGGCCGGCCCTCTGGTGCAGCGCACGGCGCCCCCGGAGTGTTCCCGCGGCTGCCACGGGTAGACCTCTTCCTACCCACCGCACATACAGTGAGGAGTGAGTGCAGTGTCCTTCACTGACAAGGTCAGGAACAAGATGCAGGAGCTCCGCGGGCGGACCAAGGAACAGGCCGGCAAGGCCACCGAGAACCGGGACCTGCAGGCGGAGGGCCGGGGAGAACGCGGCGTCGCCGACCTCAAGAACGCCGGGGAGAAGGCGAAGGAGGCCTTCCGTCACTGACCGCCCCTGTCGTTGACCGCCTTCCGTCACTGACCGCCCGGTATCCACCGGCCCCCGCCACCACCTGCCCCCGGCTCCCGCGCCGGGACCGCTCCTCAGGTCGGTCGTGGGGAACCGCTCCTCWGGCGGATCGCCGCGTCGGGGGCGTCTTCGAGGTCGGCGTCCTCGGGGCCGTCTTCGGGGCCGTCCTCGAGGAGGTGGCCTTGGCCGCGGAGGTCTTGGYCGCGGAGGCCTTGGCCGCGGAGGTCTTCGCGGGCGGCGTCTTCGTGGCGGCGTTCGTCTTCGCGGTGCTCCTCGTCGAGGACGGCGTCTTCCGGGYGGTCGACCGCGTACCCGGGGCCGACGAGGCACCCTTGACCGAGGAGGTACGGCCGCCCCGCCGTCCGTCGGACGCCTTGTCGTCGGACGCCTTGTCGTCGGACGCCTTGTCGTCGGGCCCCTCGTCGGTGACCCCGGCCGCCGCGGGCCCCGCGTCACCATCTGCCACAGCCGCACCACCTGCCACAGCCGCACCACCTGCCACAGCCGCTTCGCCGGGCCGTCCAGCGCGGGCGGCGGCTATGCTCGCGCGCAGCGCCGCCATGAGGTCGCCGACCGCCTCGCTGGCCGGCCCGCCCGGCGAAGCCACAACCTCGCGGCCGGCGACCTTCGCATCGATCACGGCCTGCAGGGCCTCACGGTAGTTGTCGGTGTACCTGGTGGGGTCGAAGTCGGCTGCCAGGGTGTGGATGAGCGAGGCAGCCACCGACAGCTCCTGCGGGCGTACCGCGACGTCCTCCTCAAGGAACGGAAAGTCCGGTTGCCGCACCTCGTCCGGCCAGACCATGGTCTCCAGGACGAAGACGCCGCCGCGCACCCGGAGCGTCGCGAGCTGCTCGCGTTGCYGCAGGGCTATCTTCACCAACGCGACACGGCCCGATGCGGCCAGCGCGTCGCGAAGGAGAACGTAGGGTTTGGCRCCGGTGCGGTCGGGCTCGACGTAGTAGCTCTTCGCGAAGTAGATCGGGTCGACCTGCTCCAACGGGACGAACTCCAGCACGTCGATCGCCCGGGAGGTGGACAGCGGGAGATTCGYGAAGTCCTCGTCGGTGAGTACGACGGTCTCCCCATCCGGCAGCTCGTAGCCYTTGGCAATGTCGGCGTAGTTGACCTCGTCCCCGTCGGCCTCCGCCACTCTCCGGTATCGGATAYGGGACCCATCCGACCGTCTAACCTGGTGAAACGCGACATCCCGTTCCTGGGTCGCCGAGTAGAGCCTCACCGGGATGGACACCAGGCCGAAGGAGATCACGCCCTTCCAGGTCGCACGCATGTTCGCCCCTCACGTCACGTACCCCTATGGTGTCCCACCGGAAGCCCACGAGTAAGCMAGACAGGCGAAAAGCTTGAACCTATCAACAGGTGAAGATCTCCAGGACGCCAGCCGCCCTGGAGACACACCGGAGAACGCCGACGACCGGCGGGGGATATATGTGCAGGAGGGCGGAACGTACCCAGGACGGGAAGCCTGGTGCGAGCGGGACACGGAGCCGGGAACGGCGCGGGAGCGGGGGGTGGGATGAGTGACGGACGCCACCGCCACGTCCGTGACGAGGCCGGCCCGGCCGATGGCGCGTGAGGGCCACCCGTTCCGGGCACATCGCGATCCGGACCCCGGACAGGTTCGGATCGTCCATTTCCGGCGCCCGCCCCAGCGGGTCGCCATAACGATGAGCGCAGGAGGACGTCCCCATGGGAGCACCCACCGACCTTCCGGCATCCGATCTTCCGATCGAGGCGCCCGACGCCGACGCCGTCGAGCAGGCCCGGGAGATACGTCCGGCCGGCCCGGCGCCGCGCTGGCTACCTTCGGCGCCACCCGTCGAGGCCGACGAGTACGACGTCGTCGAGCAGAGCATCGTGGTCGAGACCGACGAGGACGACGACTACCGCTGACCCGACCACCAGCGACCCGACTACCAACGACCCGACCACCAGCGACCCGACCACCAACGACCCGACCACCAGCGACCCAGCGCCACCCCGCGCGAGCGACGAGCAGGCCGGCTGGTTTCGTTTCGACGAACGCCGGCCGGTCGGACCCCGCGGGTACTGTTGACCGCATCAACCAGGAGGTGCGCCATCAGCCAGGAGGTGCGCCGGTGACCGCCGAGCCAGCCCCGCCCGACGCACGACCGGGCAGGGCTCCCCGGCTCCCCCGCACCGCGCGCCGCTTCCAGCTTCTGGGAGCCGCCCGCGAGGTCTTCGTCGCCCAGGGCTACCACGCAGCGGCGATGGACGAGATCGCCGAGCGGGCCGGCGTCAGCAAACCGGTGCTGTACCAGCACTTCCCCGGCAAGCTCGAGCTCTATCTCGCGCTGCTCGACGAGCACGCCACCCAGCTGGTGACGAGCGTCCAGGACGCGCTCGCCTCCACCTCGGACAACCACGCGCGCATCGCCCGGTCCATCCGAGCGTACTTCGACTTCGTCAACGACCCCTCTGGGGCACACCAGCTCGTGCTGGAGTCGGACCTGCGCAACGAGCCCGCGGTCCGCCAGCGCATCGAGACCGCCTTCGCCCAGTGCGTGCGGGCCATCGCCGCGACGATCGTCGCCGACACCGGGCTGCCCCAGGACGAGGCCGACCTGCTCGCGGTCGGGCTGGTTGGGCTGGCCGAGACGGCGTCGCGCTGGTGGCTGGTCCGCGGTGCCACCGTGGAAAAGGAACGGGCCATCGAGTCGATGGTGGAGCTGGCCTGGCGCGGCATCGGCGGCTACCCCCGCCAGGAGCACCGGGATGCCGCGCGCACGAACACGGAGCCGCACGAGGAGGTCCCCCCCGCCGGCTGACGTCGTCCGGCACATCGGGTGTAACGGGCGCGCCGGGTGTAACGGGTGTAACGGGTGTAACGGGCGCATCGGGCAAGCGTTTGCCGGGTGAGCGGATGTGYCCGGAGCGAACACGCCGCCCCTGCCGCGGTGGAGAAGTCCCGGAAGCCATAGTGTGGGCGGTGATCCAAGATCGGCGGCGCTCGTCCGCCGACGGTAGGTCCGACGAAGGCGGAGGTCATCGGGTGGAGGTCAAGATCGGCGTCCGGCAGGTCAGTCGGGAGCTGGTGCTGGAGAGCAGCCAGTCCCCGGAGGCTGTCGCCGCGCTGGTGAATGAGGCGGTCAAGGCCGACAACGGGGTGCTGACCCTCGTCGACGACAAGGGCCGGCAGGTGATAATGCCGATCGCGTCGCTGGCCTATGTGGAGATCGCCGCGACCACGACTCGACGGGTGGGCTTCGGCGCCGTCTAGGTCCCGGCCGACCACCGGCAGCGGTCCGCCGGCCGGCCCGCCGGGGAGCCGACCGGCGTCGCCGCGCCGGTCGGCGGGCCCGGATCAGGCGGACAGGCCCAGTGCCGCCATCCGCCGGCCATGCGCCGCCATGATGCGGTTGAAGATCGCCGCCAGCGCCTCCAGGTCGCCAACCCCGACCAACAGCCCGGTGAGCGCGTCGCGATCGACCCCGACCCGCTGGGCCTGCGTGAGCGCCTCACCGACGAGCCGACGGGCCCACAGCGCCAGCCGCCCGGCCACCGTCGGGTTGGCGCTGATCGCCGCGCGCACCCGCTCGACCGCGAAGGCTGCGTGCCCGGTGTCGTCGAGCACCTTCAGAACCAGTTCGCGTGACGGTGACGGAAGCCGCGCCGCGATCTCGCGATAGAAGTCCGCCGCGATGTTGTCCCCCACGTAGGCCTTCACGAGGCTCTCCAGCCAGTCGGCCGGGGCGGTCGAGTTGTGGAAGGCGGTCAGTGGCGCGATGAACGGGGCCATCGCGAGCTCCCGGTCGACGCCGAGCCGGTCCAGCTCGTCGCTGATGGCCTGGAAATGGGCGAACTCGGCGGCGGCCATCTTCGCCAGGGCGATCTTGTCGGCAACGGTCGGTGACATCCGCGCGTCGGTGGCCATGCGCTCGAAGGCGGTCAGCTCGCCGTAGGCGAGCAGGCCCAGCAGATCCACGGTCGCCTGGTCCACGGTCGCCTGGTCCACGGTCGGTGCGGGTCCGGCATCCGGGGACGGGGGCACCCGATTGTCAGAGTCACCTACCTGACCGGGGGCGGTGATGGCGATGGGTGTCGCCGGGCCGGTCGGGGTCCGTGTCGTCTGTGCCACAGGCGCGATTCTGACACCCGCCGCAGTCGCTGTCGGCAAACACTCCTGCCAAGGAGCCCCCACCCGGGGTTACACCGGCTATGCTGGGGGCAGCCAGGGGTCGTTATGTCACCTCGGCCGCCGTGTAGCAGGCGTCGCCTCGTCACCTGTGCACCCAGAGTTGCCATCGAGGGCACCGGGGCACATGGATTTTCGGGTCGCGGGCGCCGCGCGGCTCACCGCGAGCGGGTTCAGCGTAGACACCGCTCAGAGAAGACCAGGAGCGTCCCGCTGTCCGTCACAGCTGAAGTACCCACAGATGATCTGACTCCCTACGAGCCACAAACCACCCCCTCCACCCCCGGGTCCCCGGCGGCACCGACCTTCGCGGAGCTCGGCGTGCGCGCCGAGACCGTCTCGGCGCTGACCGAAGCGGGCATCGTGCACGCTTTCCCCATCCAGGAGTTGACGCTTCCACTCGCCCTGGCCCGCAACGACATCATCGGGCAGGCCCGCACCGGCACCGGCAAGACCCTCGCGTTCGGCGTCCCGGTGGTGCAGACGGTGCTGGCGGCCAAGGAGGGTGCCGACGGCCGTCCGCAGGCCCTCGTCGTGGTGCCCACCCGTGAGCTGTGCGTCCAGGTGACCGCGGACGTCACCCGCGCCGGCGCCCGCCGTGGCCTGCGGGTGCTGTCCGTCTACGGCGGGCGTGCCTACGAGCCGCAGCTGTCCGCGCTGCGCGCCGGGGTCGACATCGTCGTCGGCACGCCCGGCCGCCTGCTGGATCTCGCCCGCCAGCACGTGCTCGACCTGGCCGGCGTCGGCACCCTGGTGCTCGACGAGGCCGACGAGATGCTCGACCTCGGCTTCCTGCCGGACGTCGAGCGCATCATGTCGCAGCTGCCGACCGAGCGGCAGACGATGCTGTTCTCCGCGACCATGCCCGGCCCGGTCATCTCCCTGGCCCGGCGGTTCATGAAACGGCCCGTGCACGTCCGCGCGGAACAGCCGGATGAGGGGCGCACGGTCCCGACCACCCGTCAGCACGTCTTCCGCGCCCACGCGCTGGACAAGATGGAGGTGCTGGCCCGGGTCCTGCAGGCCGGCGGCCGGGGGCTCGCCATGGTGTTCGTGCGGACCAGGCGCACCGCGGACAAGGTCGCCGAGGACCTCGCCAAGCGCGGCTTCGCGGCCGCGGCGGTGCACGGCGACCTGGGCCAGGGCCAGCGCGAGCAGGCGCTGCGCGCCTTCCGCTCCGGCAAGGTCGACGTCCTGGTCGCCACCGACGTGGCCGCCCGGGGCATCGACATCAACGGTGTCACCCACGTGGTCAACTACCAGTGCCCCGAAGACGAGAACGTCTATCTGCACCGCATCGGCCGCACCGGTCGGGCGGGCGAGAGCGGGGTGGCCATCACCTTCGTCGACTGGGACGACCTGCCGCGGTGGACGCTCGTCAACAAGGCGCTCGCCCTGCCGTTCGATGGCCCGGTGGAAACCTATTCCACCTCCCCCCACCTGTACGAGGCGCTCGGCATCCCGGCGGGCGCGAAGGGCACCCTGCCGCACGCGGCGCGGACCCGCGCCGGGCTCGCGGCCGAGGACATCGAGGATCTCGGGCAGTCCGGTCGCGGCGGGCGCCGCGGCTCGCGGACCGGGCGTGACCAGGACCGTTCCGAGCCGGCGGCGGTGCCGACCCGGACTCGCGCCCGTCGGCGCACCCGCGGCGGTGGTGCGGCGGCCGCGGGTGCGGGGCTGGCCATCGCCGCGGACCCGGCGGACCCGGCGGACCCGGCGGACCCGGTCGACGAGGACGGCCGGAAGGCCGGCGCACCCGTGGTGGACGGTGCCGGGCAGACCGGGCTGGTCGAGTTCACCTTCACCGGGACCGCCCCGCTCACCGACACGGACACCGACACCGCCCGCGTCGTCTCCGCCCTGGCCTCGGAGACGGGCGTCGAGGCCGAGGAGTCGCCGCGCCGCCGGCGCCGGCGGCGCGGCAACCGTGGCCGCGGCACGGGCACGATGCGGGAGGCCGGCGACGGCACCGAGGCCGACGCCGACGCGCCACCCCGAGCCGAGTCGGCCTGACACCCCGGCCCCCGGCCCCGCATACCCGCGGGGGTCGCCGGTCCGCGGGGGTCGTCAGCCCGCGGGCCGAAAATGCAGGCCCAGCCGGACCCAGCTCAGCCGCCGGCACGAGGGACAGCGCACCAAGGAGGGATGCCGGAGCCGGACCAGCGGTAGATGGACGCTCGGCGTCAGGACGCGCAGCGCGTGCCAGGYGCCGAGGGAGCTGGTCTGCCCGCATCGGGAGCAGTTGACGGTCAGGCTGGTGTTCGGCGGTGTCACGGGGCGGACGCCGCTGTACAACGCACGCTTTCCATGCGCGTCGCGACCCACCGTTGATCTCGCGCGAACCGGAGTGACCAGGGGAGACCGGGCGCCACGCGGACGCAGCCGGTCGAACCCGGCCGTCGCCCGGTCCTGCGCCTGCCTCCCGCCCGGCACCCGGCCGGGTGTCCGCCCGAGCTCGTTCACCGTCGGCTCACACCCGCACCTCTCCGGTGCAGGTCGGTTCGCCGACCTGCACCGGAGGGCGGGAATGGTCCCGCATGCCCGCGGGTTGGCCGTCCCCCTCCCGAGGGCGTTGCCGCCGACCGGGCGAGGTGGCCCCCGGGCCGTCAACGGTTTCGGCGGCCTGTCCAACCGCGGTTCCGGCAGGGTCAGCGATGCCAGCGATGCCAGCGATGCCGGCAGCCGTGCCCACCCCCGCAACCCCGGCGATGGCACGGGCATGCGACCGGTAGGCCTCGGCCCCCTTGGAGCGCCGTGCGGTCGTCAGGATGGACCGCCCCGTTCCCGGCGCCTCGGCGAAGCGCACCGAGCGGGCTACCGGCGGCGCCAGCACCGCGATGTCGTACCGGGCGGAGACGTCGGCGAGCACCGCCCGGCAGTGCGCCGTGCGACCGTCGAACAAGGTCGGCAGCAYGCCGCGGACCCGCAGGCCGGGATTGGTCAGCCGCTGCACGTCGTGCACCGTGTCCAACAGCTGGCCGACGCCGCGGTGGGACAACGTCTCGCACTGCAGCGGCACGATGACCTCGTCCGCCGCCGTCAACCCGTTGATGGTGAGCACGCCCAGGGAGGGCGGGCAGTCGATGAGGATGAAGTCGTACTCGTCGACKATCTCGGCGAGGGCGAGCCGCAGCGCGTGCTCCCGCCCGGTGCGTGACAGCAGTACCGCCTCGCAACCCGCCAGCTCGATGGTCGCGGGCAGCAGATCGGTGCCGTCCGGTGTCCTGGTGATGATGATGCCGGCGGACAACCGTCCCAACAGGACGTCGTGCACCGACAGTTMGAGGGCATCCGGATCCAGCCCGAGCGAAAAGGTCAGACATGCCTGTGGGTCGAGATCGACCAGCAGGACCCGACGGTCCAGCTCGCACAGCGCGGCACCGAGACTCGACACGGAGGTCGTCTTGGCAACGCCGCCCTTCTGATTCGCAACAGCGAGTACTCGGGCCACACCGATCAGTGTGGGGGCGTGACCGATCCGTCACAACACTTGACGAGCGAAAATCTCGACGCGCCCCCGAGGCCACTCCGCAATCACCCTAAGTCGGACACCGACCAGCCATCCGCAACCCCGGTGGATCCCGGGGTACCACTCGTCTCATCCGGTGTGCGCCGCCGGGCGCGGGTCAGTTCGAGGCGGGGGCGGCGGTCTGCACCACCTCGAACGACCACAGCGTGGCCGCGGTGGCCGCGGGGGCACCCTGCCCCCCCGCCGGGGCCCCGTGGCCCGCCGGAGCGCCCTGACCGGCCGCGGTCTGCTCCGCGGCCTGCCGGTGGCCCTCACCGAACGCCTGCGAGGACTGCCACTTCTGGAAGTCCTCCTCGCTACGCCAACGGGTGTAGACGAGGTAGGTGTCCGTGCCCTCGATCGGGCGCAGCAGCTCGAACCATTCAAACCCGTCGGCCTGCTCCACCATCCCGGCGCGGCCGGCGAACCGCTTCTCCAGGGTGTCTCGCAGCTCTGCGGGCACGGTCAACACGTTGATCTTGACAACGCTCATGTCTTCAACCGTAGTGCGCGGGATCCATCACCGCACCGCTAGAGTCCCCCGACGTGCCAGGTCTTCCCCGTGTCGCCGTCCTCGGTCTCGATGCCGCCGGAGCCGCCGCGACAATCACACTCGCCGACGGTGGGCTGACCGTCACCGCGTTCTCCGAGGGCCCCGCGCCGCCGCCGTCCCTCGCCGAACTCGCCACGCACGATCTGACTGATCGTGTCGTCGCCGTGACTCCCGCTACGTTGCGCCTGGTCGGAGCCGCCGCGCTCGGTCCGCCTTTTGAGGTGCATGGCGCTCCCCAGCCGGATGGCGAAGCCCACCCGCTCGGCGTTTTCGAGGCCGTGGTGCTCACCGGCCCGGCGGCGCGGCTAGGTCCGGCCGGGACGGGCTCGGCCCGTTTCGGCGAGGTCTTCGATCTCGAGGTTCCCTGGCTGTTCCATGTCGCGGGTCCCGCGCGGCTCGCGGCCGCCCAGGCCCGGTGGATCGGGGAATACCTGCGCGGGCGGTACGCGCCGCCGTCGCCCGATGAGATGGCCGCTCGCCCGCGACTGGCCGGCCGATCGCTGCGCGGCGGGACACACGGTCAGCTGACAGCGCTGGACCGGGAGCTGCACGCGGGGCATACCCGGGCGGCCGAAGCCGGCTACCCGATGCCCCAGCCGCCTGGGACAGGCCTCAACCCGGGGTAGCCGGGGTAGCCGCCGGGGTGAGACGGGCAAGCCGCCGCGCCGCGGCCTCCAGGGTCGTGAGCTTCTTGGGGAAGCCGAACCGGATGATGTGGCGGCCGTCCGCCGGGTCCGCGAAGAACGACGAGCCGGGAACGGTGGCGACCCCGATCCCGGTGGCCAGCCGGCGAGCGAAGGCCACGTCGTCACCGGCCGGGTCGAGCGCGCGGGTGTCGCACATCACGTAGTACGCCCCGTCCGGTTCCCGGAAGGTGAAGCCGGTCCGGGCGAGGGCCGCGCAGAGCAGGTCCCGCCGTTCCCGGTACTGCCGGGCGAGATCGACGTAGTACGTCTGCGGCAGGTTCATCGCCGCCACCCCGCCGGCCTGCAACGGTGCCGCCGCCCCGACGGTGAGGAAGTCGTGCACCTTGCGGATCGCCGAGGTGTAGGCGGCGGGCGCGATCGTCCAGCCGACCCGCCAGCCGGTCACCGCGTAGGTCTTGGACAGCGCATTGATGGTGACGGTGCGGTCCTCCAACCCGGGAACGGTGGCCGGCGGGATGTGGCCGCCCGGGCCCAGGTAATGGATGTGCTCGTAGATCTCGTCGGTGAACACGAGCGCGTCGTGGCGCTGGCAGAGCTCGGCGACGAGGTCCAATTCGGCGCGGCGCAGCACCTTGCCGGTCGGGTTGTGCGGGGTGTTCAGCACGATGGCGCGGGTGCGGTCGGAGAACGCCGCACGCAGCTCCGCCTCGTCGATCGTCCAGTCCGGGGCATGCAGGCGGACGAGCTTCGGCCGGGCGCCGGAGAGGATCGCGTCCGGGCCGTAGTTCTCGTAGAACGGCTCGAACATGATCACTTCGTCGCCGGGGTCGACCAGCGCAAGCATCGCCGCGATCATCGCCTCGGTGGAGCCGCAGGTCACACAGATCTCGGTGTCGGGGTCGACCGACCAGCCCGGGTAGGTTCCGGCCACCTTCGCGGCAACGGCGGCGCGGAACTCCGCGGCTCCCCACGTGATGGCGTACTGGTTCACGTCCGCGTCGATGGCGGCCTTGGCCGCCTCCTTGAGCTGCGGCGGGCAGGCGAAGTCGGGGAAGCCCTGCGCGAGGTTCACGGCGTCGTGCGCGAGAGCGAGCCGGGTCATCTCCCGGATCACCGATTCGGTGAAGGTCGCGGCCTTCGCGGAGACCCGCGGCCGGGCGGGCGTGGCGGTCTGGTCGGGCACCGTCTCATGATGACGCCTCTCCCGGCCCGGTGTCCGGCGCCCCGGTGTCCGGCGCCCCGGTGTCCGGGCCGACCCGGTGTCCGGGCCGACCCGGTGTCCGGGCCGACCCGCCGGTCGCCGGCGCCCTGGTACGCCGATGCCTCAGTCCTCGTCGCCCTCGTCGCCGAGGGCGTCCCAGGGCTGGCGTTCGGGGCCGGCCGCCTGCCCCTCGGGGCAGTGGCTGCGGAAATCGCACCACGAGCACAGGGGGCCGGGGCTCGGCGGAAACGCCCGTTGCGGATCCTCACCCGCCCGCAGGGCCTCCGTCGCGCGCACGGCGTCCGCCGCGACCGACTCCGCCCGCCGCACGTGCCGGGCGATGCTCGCCTCGGTGTGCTCGGCGGCCGCGACCCGCCCACTGGGCACGTGGTGCAGCTCGACCCGCCGGCATGGTTGGCGCAGCATCCGCCCGGCGGCCAGGGCGTAGAGCGCGAGCGCCGGGGACGATCGCGCATCGTCGTCGGTGACCGGCCGGCGTCCGGTCTTGTAGTCGACGACGACCAGCTCCCCGTCCCGGTCGTCGAGACGGTCCACCCGTCCGGAGAAGGCCAGCGCCTCGGTACGGGCCGCGACCGAACGCTCGACCCCGCGCGGCTCGGCCGCCGGATCGAGGTGCGCGACATAGTCATGCGCCATCCGCGCGCCGCGCTCGCGCCACCGGTACGACTGCTCACCGTCCCGGAAACCCTCGTCGACCCACAGCAACCGCAACAGCGCCGCGGCCCGCTGTGGGACCCGTTGCTCGATCGGCCCCTCCCACCAGCGTCGCAGCGCGTTGTGCACGCTGACGCCGAAGGAGGTGTGCGCCCAGGGCGGCCCCTTGGGCGGCCGCGGCCGGTCCAGATACGTCATCCGGTACCGGCGGGGGCAGTCCTCGAAGGCCGCCAGCCGCGACGGCGTGCAGGAAAAAAGCCGGCGGGGCAGGCCGGTGAGCTCCAGTTGCGCCATCACTCACTCTATAGTCTCTACCGGCCTCAGTCTCTACCGGCCTCGCCTCGGTTACCGGACGCCCGCTCGGGCGGCGCCGCCCGAGTCAAGGCGAGGGGTTAATCAAGGCGAGGGATTAGTCGGGGTGGGGGTTACCCAAGAGCCAGGGTGGAGGGTACCCAAGAGATCAGGCTCCTGGACGAATCGGCGCGCGGCTGGCATGCTCTTGCCATGCAGTGCAGTCGACTCACGTGYCGCCGACTCGCATGTCACGGCACGTCGCTACGGCTGTTTTATGGGGACCGGGCACGGTCCCCGCTCCGCCGCTGATCTCACGCGGCACAAGCGCCAGACCCAGGCCCGGTCCGCCTCCGGGTTGTCTCGGCCTGGGGTGCGCCGGGCCTCCGACCGAAAGGCCCACTTGTGGAGAACGTCGTCGACGCCCCCAGCACCGCGCCGGCCATCGCCTCGATCGACGAGGGACGACAGCTCATCGATGACATCGATGCTCAGCTGCGTGATCTCGTCGCGACCCGGCGGGATCTGTCCCAGCAGATCCAAGCGCTGCGCTCGGCCGAGGGCGGGCCTCGCATCCAGCACGCCCGGGAGAACGAGATCATCGCGATCTGGGCGGACAAGCTGGGGCCTCGTGGGGTCGAGATCGCGATGGCGGTGCTGACGCTCTGCCGCGGTACCGTGCGGTAGGCACCCGGGTATCCGCCGGTGCGGCGCGCGGCCGCCGTTCGCACCAGCCCGCCGCACCGGCCCGATCATCACGGCGGACGTAACGAACGCTCRCCCCCCCGCCGCCGTCGGCGTTCCCGGTCGCGGTCCTTCGCCCGGTCACCGTCCGGCCCCTCCAGCTCCGCGAGCAACCCCCGCAGCTCCGAACGCAGAAAGTCCCGGGTGGCGAGCTCGCCGATCGTGATGCGCATCGCGGCCAGTTCGCGGGCGAGGTATTCGGTGTCCTCGCGGTTACGGATGGTCTGCTCGCGGTCCTGGGCGAGGTTCGCGCGGTCCCGGTCATCCTGGCGGTTCTGCGCCAACAGGATGAGCGGTGCCGCGTACGCGGCCTGCAGCGACAGGACCAACGTCAGAAAGATGAACGGGAAATTGTCGAACCGGACGGACTGCGGGGCGATGATGTTGTAAGCGACCCACAGCACAATCACGACGCTCTGCGCAACGAGGTACCGGGCCGTGCCGATGAAACGCGCCACCCGCTCCGCGATCCGCCCGAAGGCGTCCGGCTCGTAGGCGGAGCGCAGGGCGGACCGCCGGGACAGCCGCGGCTGATCGAGGCGGGCGCCTCGCGGCCGGCGGTGTCCCAGACCTCCCAGACCTCCCAGACGTCTCATGAGGCGGCCGGGGAGCTGCCCGCCTCACCGCGGGAGCCTGGTTCCACGTCGCCCGCGGCGGGCGGAGTCAGTGCCCCGGGGGTCGCCCGCGCATCCACGTCCGCGTCGAGCTGTCGCTCCCGCCAGTTCGCGGGAAGCAGGTGGTCGAGCACGTCGTCGACGGTGACGACGCCGACGAGCCGGCCGGCGCGGTCGAGAACCGGTGCCGCCACCAGGTTGTAGGACGCCAGATGACGGGTGACCTCGGCCAGCGGGGTCTCCGGCCGCAGCGAGGCGATGTCGACGTCGATCACGCCACCGACCAGGGTCGCCGGCGGCTCACGCAGCAGCCGCTGGAAGTGGGCGAGACCGAGGTAGCGGCCGGTGGGCGTCTCGTAGGGCGGACGCACCACGTAGACCTGCGCGGCGAGCGCCGGGGAAAGCTCGGGTTCGCGGATGCGGGCCAGCGCCTCGGCGACCGTCGCGTTCGGGGCGAGCACGACCGGCTCGCTGGTCATCATGCCGCCGGCCGTGTCGTCGGCGTAGAGCAGCAGACGGCGCACGCCGGCGGCCTCGTCGGGCTCCATCAGCCGCAGGAGACGCTCCGCGTCGTCGGCGGGCAGCTCGCCCAGCAGGTCCGCCGCGTCGTCGGGGCCCATCGCCTCCAGCACGTCGGCGGCCCGCTCGTCGGCGAGTCCCCCGAGCAGCTCGACCTGCTCGTCCTCCGGCAGCTCCTCGAGGACGTCGGCAAGCCGCTCGTCGTCAAGGGCGGCGGCGACCTCCGCGCGCCGTTTCTCGGACAGGTCATGCAGCAGCGACGCGAGGTCGGCGGGCCGCAGCTTCTCGAACGCAGCGAGCAGGTTCGCGGCCCCCTGCCCCTCCTCGGGCAGCGAGAAGCCGGTGACCTCGTCCCAGGCAACCGTCTTCACCTCGCCGCGCCGGCCCCGGCCGACCCGCACCGCCACCTGGTCGAGCACCCAGTCGCCGCCGCGGACCAGTTCGATCGCGGCGTCGACGACGGTCACCTCGACACCGGACGAGATGAGCGTCACCCGCCGGTCGAGCAGCTCGCCGAGCACCCGGGTCTCGTTCGGGCGCTGTTGGAAACGCCRCCAGCTCAGCCGGGCCGAGGACAGCACCACCGCGCCCGACTCCACCCCGGTGACCCGGCTCATCGGCACGAAGATCGGTCGGCGTTGGACCTCGACGGCCAGGCCCAGGACGCGGGGCGGCTCATGCCCGAGTCGCAGCGTCGCGATCACATCGCGCACCCTGCCGACCTRGTCGCCGTTCGGGTCCAGGACGAGCAGGCCCGCCAGCCGGCGGCAGTAGACGCGGGACGGGGCCGGGCGGGAGACCATGCCCATCACCGGGCGATGCCTGCGAAGTGCAACACACCGGCCCACGACGGCGCTGCAGACCTGTTCACGGCCGGAGGTTACCCGGCCCGGGACATCCCACAACCCGGAGAGGTCGGCCGGATCAACACCGTCGCGCGGGCCGCCGGCAAACCGCCCGGCGTTCCGGGGCCGGGGATCGGCCTACAGGTACTGCCTACAGATCCTGCCTACAGGTACTGCCTACCGGCACTGCCTACCGGCACTGCCTACAGGTACTGCCTCGACGGATTGACCATGGCGCGGACGGTCTTGCCGTCATGGAACTCCCCGATCGCCGTCATCGACCAGGTGGGAGCCCCGCGATCGCGCTGYACCCGGCACATCACCAGTCCGGTGGACGGCTTGGAGTCGGACAGGTCGAACCGGACAAGCTCCTGCCCGRTGAGATCGTCATACAACCGGCAGTAGGCGTTACGCACCTCGACGAAGGTCTGTCCCTGGAAACTGTTCACCGTGAAGATCAGGGTGACGACGTTCCCCGGCAGGGCACCGAGATCGACCAAGATTGTCTCGTCGTCCCCTTCGCCATGGCCGGTCAGGTTGTCCCCGGAGTGGCGCACGGCTCCCCGGGCGCCTTTCTTGGACATGAACCAGACCTTGTCGACGTCCTTGCCGCGCTCGTCGAACAGGATGCAGGACGCGTCGAGGTCGATCGACTTCCCGTGCTGGGCCGGATCCCACCCAAGGCCCATCCGGACCCGGGTGAGCGGCGGCGCGCCGGTCTTCACCAGCGAGACGCTCTGCCCCTTGGCGAGCGATACCCGCCCCTTGTCCAGGTTCACCCGGCCACCCTGCTGACCGGGCGCTCCCGGCGCGGGAGGCGGCGGACCCCACTGCTGACCACCCGGCTGCGACCCCCACTGCGGGCCCCCCGCCGGGGTCGGCGCGGGCGGCGGACCCCACTGCGGCTGAGCGGGCGGGGGCGGCGGCGGACCCCACTGCTGACCGGGCGGGGGCTGCGGTGTCCCCCACTGCGGCTGACCGGGCGCTCCCGGCGCGGGAGGCGGCGGACCCCACTGCTGACCGCCCGGCTGCGACCCCCACCGCGGGCCCCCCGCCGGGGTCGGCGCGGGAGGCGGCGGACCCCACTGCCGACCGCCCGGGGGCGTGCCGTACGATGCCGGGGCTGCCTGCGGGTGGGGCGGGGCCACGGGTGGCTGCACGACCTGCGTCGCGGCCTCGGAGGTGCCGGGGTCGTCGACGGTGATGCCGAAGTCAGTCGCGATGCCGGCCAGCCCCGAGGCGTAGCCTTGGCCGACCGCCCGCACCTTCCAGGTCCCGGCGCGCCGGTAGAGCTCGACGAGAATCAGCGCCGTCTCGCTGCTCAGCCCGGACGGATCGAAGCGGACGAGCTCGGCGCCGCCACGCGCGTCCCGCACCACGATGCTCAGGCCGCGCAGGGCGGCGAAGGTGGCCGGCCCGCTGCCGTCGAGACTCCCGGTGACGACCACCTTGTCCATCTCCGGCGGGACCGCGGCCAACGTGCACTCCAGCGCGGACGGCGGTACGAGACGCACCCCGGGACCCGTCGGCTGGTTGAAAAAGACGAAGTCGTCGTCGGTGCGCACCTTGCCGTGGATGGTCACCAGGATCGCCGCGATGTCCAGCGGACTCGACGAGGCGATCTCGACCCGGACGTCGGTAGTGGGCAACGCGGCGTTGCCGCCCTTGGTCAGCATCTGTGCCAYGAACCCCTCCAACGTCGCACCACGATAACTCCCGCACCGGCCACGACGGTTCCCGGGATCACTGCCGACCATACGATCGCAGGTATGGAACAACGTGGCGGGGCATCGGCCTGGTGAGCGACAGCGCGATCCTGCGATCGGTCGAGGAGCATGCGGCGGCGCTCTTCGGACCGGACACCGGTCGGGCCGCGGTCACGTTCCTCGGCACCGACCAGATCGAGGTGCTGCGGTTCGGCCCGGACCAGGCGGGCGTCATCCGCTATCTCACCCTGGGTATGTCCCGGGAGCCGATGACGGCGGCGACGACGACCGTGCGCGACCCCGCCGGCCCGCGGGCCGAACTCGTGCTGTCCCTGCGCGGGCGGCGCGACAGCGTGCTGCGGCGGTTGGCCGTGCTGGCCGCCGTCCCGACGGTCGAGGGCCGTCCGGTGGCTCCCGGGTCCGGCCTGGATCTCGGGGAACCGCTCTGGSACGGCGCACCGTTCACCGCGGTGCTCGTCGGCGAGCCCGGCGGGCTCATCCCCGATCTCGCCACCGGGCTCGCAMCTGTCCGCTTTCTCCCCCTGCTTCCGATGACCCCCAACGAGTCCGCCTACAAGCGGGTGCAYGGCCCGGACGCGCTGCACCAGCGGTGGCTGGCGGCCGGGACGGATCTGCGCGACCCCGGCCGCCGGGAGGTCCATCTCGGCTGACCCCCGGCGTGGGGGTGATCCGCTGTGAACGGGCCGCGAGTTCATCCGTTTCCACTACTCTCATCCAGTTGTGACCCGTGACGCCGCGGCCGGCTCTCCGCGTTCCCGCCGATTCCCGCGGGCGCCCTCGCCGTCAGCCGCCACCGGCTCGCCGTCAGCCGCCACCGGTCAGACTGGTCGACCGGCCGGCACCGATCCGTCGGCACGCGCCGATCCGGGCACCGGTCCTCGCGCCGCCGCCCGGTCCGGCCACGGGACGAACCCGGGGGCCGATCCACGTCGCCGTGCCGTCCTGCTCGGCGGCCTCGGGCTGGCGGGCGCCGCGCTGGGCGGGGCGAGCCTGGCGGCCTGCGGCGGCTCCGGCGGTTCGATCCCGGCCCCCGCGCCGACCCTGCGGGCACCCACCCCGATCGCGGGCGTCACCGACGGGGTCTTCGGGCTCGGGGTCGCCAGCGGCGACCCGTTGCCGGACGGCGTCATCCTCTGGACCCGGCTCGCGCCGAGGCCGACCGAGGGCGGCGGCATGCCCACGCGGGACATTGAGGTCGACTGGCAGATCGCGACGGACGAGGGTTTCCGCGATGTGGTGCGCGCCGGCACGCAGACCGCGCAGACGGCGTTCGCGCATTCCGTCCACGTCGACGTCCGCGGACTCGCGCCGGAGCGTGACTACTTCTACCGGTTCCGTGCCGGCACCGTGCTCAGTCCAGTCGGCCGGACCCGGACGGCCGCGGCACCTGGGAGGGGACCGGAATCGACCGGCGGTGCCCTGACCTTCGCGCTGGCCTCGTGCCAGGACTTCCAGAACGGGTACTGGCCGGCCCTCGACGGCATCGCCACCGACGCGCCGGACCTCGTCGTCCACGTCGGCGACTACATCTACGAGTACGACCCGAAAAGCAACTACCCGGACCGGCGGCACACCACCCCGCAGCGGCCCGGTCTGGACCAACTCCAGACGCTGGCGGACTACCGCAACCGGTACGGCCAGTACAAGTCCGATCCTGCCCTGCAGGCCGCTCATCACGTGGCCCCCTGGGTCGTCACCTGGGACGATCACGAGGTCGAGAACAACTACGCCGGACTGATCGACGAGGCCGGCGACGCCGGGGAGCAACGGCAGGACCCTGCGGTGTTCGCCCGCCAGCGTGCCGCCGCCTACCAGGCGTACTACGAACACATGCCGATCCGCGCGGAGCTGAATCCGGGATCGCCCGACATGCGGATCTACCGGCGGTTCGTGTTCGGGAACCTGGTGACGTTCAACGTCATGGRCACCCGGCAGTACCGGACCCGGCAGCCCGGCGACTCCCCGCAGGGCATCGGGCTCGCATCCCTGGGCCGGGACAACACGGCCGGCACGATGGCCGGCGCCGCCCAGGAACGCTGGTTGCGCGACGGCCTGACCACGTCGCGGACCCGCTGGAACRTCCTCGCCCAGCAGACGATGATGGCCCAGCTGAACGGGCAGCTACCCCTCGGCGAGGGACCACGGCTGGCCAACCTGGATCAGAACGACGGGTACGGCCCCTACCGGACCCGGCTGCTGTCGGAGATCCGCGACAGCGGCGTGCGCAACCCGGTGGTGCTCTCCGGTGACATCCACTGCGCCTGGGTAAACGACCTCCGGGTCGATTTCGACCGGCCCGAGACGCCGGTCGTCGCGACGGAGTTCGTCTGCACCTCGATCAGCTCGGCCTTCTTCCTCGTCAGCGAGGACTTCATCCGGCAGAACAATGCCCGACTCAACCCGCATGTCCGGTATTTTCGCGGTGACCGGCGAGGTTACACGCGCGTTCGCGTCACCCCGGACGAATGGCGCGCGGACATGCGGGTCGTCGCCGACATCGCCCATCGCCACTCGCCCACGTCCACGGATGCCACCTGGGTGGTCGAGAACGGGCGGCCCGGCGCGCGGCCGGCCTGAGAGCGAGCGTGCGGCGGCACGCTCCGGCCCTGCCGGCCCGCACTGCCGGCCCGCGCCCTGCCGGCCGATTTCCACCCGATTCATCGGAAAAGGCGCGGGAATTCGACCACCGGGTGGCCTCACTGGCCTGCGCATCGCGAATAAATCCGAAGAAACTCGACGGTTCTACGGCCAGGACACCGGTCGCCACGTTAGCCTTTCCCCGGCCCGTCCGCCGCTTTCCACACGCCTTCTGGCGCCGCGCGGACGACGAACATCGGGAGCCGAACGTGACGATTCTACACCAACCGAGAGAACCGGGCGGAGCGGCGGATACCGGGACGCAGCCAGCGGATATCGTCGCCGCGCACACCAGGCCACGTACCCCTTTGCTCGGCTATCTGCGGACGACGTCCCACAAGGACATCGCCATCCTGTACGCCGTCACGTCGTTCGGGTTCTTCCTCTTCGCCGGTGTCCTGGCCATCATGATGCGGGCGGAACTCGCCCGCCCGGGGCTGCAGTACTTCTCCAACGAGCAGTACAACCAGTTTTTCACGATGCACGGCACGCTGATGCTRCTCATGTTCGCGACCCCGMTSGCGTTCGCGTTCGCGAACTTCCTCGTGCCGCTGCAGATCGGCGCGCCGGACGTGGCGTTCCCGCGGCTGAACGCGCTGTCCTACTGGTTCTTCCTGTTCGGCAGCCTGACGGTGATCYTYGGGTTCCTGACCCCGAACGGCGCCGCGTCCTTCGGCTGGTTCGCCTACTCGCCGCTGAAYARCRAGGTGTACTCGCCGGGGGCCGGGTCGGACCTKTGGATCGTGGGWCTSRCGGTSTCCRGTSTSGGTACCATCCTCGGCGCCGTCAACATGATCACGACGATCCTGACGATGCGGGCCCCGGGCATGACGATGTTCCGGCTGCCGATCTTCTGCTGGAMCTTCCTGGYGACCTCGATCCTCGTGCTGRTYGCCTTCCCCGTGCTCGCCGCGGCGCTGCTCGCCCTGGAGGCCGACCGGCGCTTCGGCGCGCACGTGTTCGACGCCGCCAACGGCGGCGCGCTGCTCTGGCAGCACCTGTTCTGGT